>JAUIHU010000658.1 GCA_030432175.1 Verrucomicrobiia bacterium
CAGTTTCGCCAGTAATCCGCGACGTTTCATCACCCTCACCATAAAGTCAGAGGGAACAACGACATCAAATTCCCCTGGGCTGGCCTGGACTTTTGCCAGCATTTCCTCATTGCTGCTGTAATTGTTTTCAATCACACGAATTCCGGTTTCAGTCTCGAAATCCTCCAAAACTTCAGGGTTCATGTACTCTCCCCAGATAAACAGGCGCACTTCCTGTTGAGAAGCAGATCCATCTCCACAGCCCGTCAACAAAAAGCTGAGAGCTAAAACTGTAGCGACTGTGGATAAGCGGTTAATCAAATGGCGCAGTATCATCTTCATTTCAAGATTATGCTCAAAGTTAGCAATCCTGCGCTTCTACCGATTCTGGACAATCATGTCGAGACAGGTGTTTGAAAATCAGTTGTTAAATGTTTTCCAATGCAGCCAAACCCACTATGCTGATCCACATCCATGAAGAAGATGATTCATTCCTTAAACGCTTGTAGCGTTTTGTTGGCGACGATCTGCGGGTTAAATTCATCAAATGCAGCAGAGACTCAGAAGTTTGCTTTTGGGGGCAAATCATCCGGAGAGGGTTGGGTGTTGGTGGATAAGGCAACCGTTTACAGCGACAGATTAGGGTATGGTTTTGAAGCTGGAGCAGATTTGATTTCCTCCTGCCATGTCGTGACCAGCAGCAGTCCATTCTATTTTTCTGTGCGACTTCAGGAAGGGACTTATCGCGTTCGGGTTTTTCTGGGATCAGAGACGATTGCTTCATCCACAACGATTAAAGCGGAGGCGCGCAAGTTGATGTTAGAGAAACTGGACCTGGAATCAGGCGCTGAGGCTCAGGTCGATTTAATGATCAACATACGAAATCCCGAGATTCAGAACGATCAGCAGATTCGTTTGAAAGATCGTGAAATCAAAACGGAATGGGTGACCTGGGATGATCGATTAACTTTGGAATTCAATGGTGAACGACCGGCTGTTCGCGCCATTGAGATCACTCCGCAACCGGAAGCTCCGACTGTATTCCTGGCTGGAGATTCGACAGTGAATGATCAGCCGTTGGCTCCATGGAACAGCTGGGGGCAAATGCTTCCATGTTTTTTCGAACCTGTCTGCGCTGTCGCCAATTATGCACAGTCAGGTGAGAGCATTCGAAGTTCACTGGCTCGGGGCCGATTCGACAAAATCTTCAGTGTGATGAAACCTGGAGACTGGCTACTGATGCAATTCGGTCATAATGATATGAAAGAAAAATCGGAAGACGCTCTGGAAAAATACCGATTCAATCTGAAACGCCTCATCACACGTACTCGTAATAAAGGAGCTACACCAGTATTGATCACTTCCATGGAACGAAAAACCGGAGCTGATTCGCCCACACTAAAAGGATACCCGAAAGCTGTGCGTGAAGTAGCCGATGAAATGGGAGTTCTTTGTGTAGATCTGAATCGGATGAGTCTGCAGTTTTATAAAGCCCTTGGGGATCAACTCGACCTCGCTTTTCAGGATGGAACGCATCACAATAATTACGGAAGTTATCAACTCGCACAATGCGTCGCCTCGGCTCTGGCTAATTCCAACGCTGCAATTTCGAATTTTCTGGTTGAATCGGTGAAAGATTTCAACCCAACACAACCGGATAACCCAGACACTTTCAGAATGGCTGTCAGCCCCAACTGGTCTTTGTCGAAACCGGACGGAAACTGAAATTCATCCACCACAAACGCGCACACGTTGCGGAAACAATAAAACTTTGTTTTGAAATCAATTACACGTCGTCAATTTTGCCTGACTTCTTCCGCGTTGCTATGCGCCAGCAGCTGGGCGCCCGCAGCCTCAGCAAGCTCGCTGATCAAGTCGATTAAGAAGGAAACAATTTTCAGGAATCGGGATGGGAGCGCCGGAATCACCTGGTTTCATCCGAGAGCTTGTCGAATACCTGGTCAGGGCAAATGTGCGGACCGGGTTCTAATGACTTTACAGTCCATTAGCGGATCCGATTATTTCGGTCCGGTGCATTGGATGGAAACCTCCGATCTTGGAAAGTCCTGGAGCGCTCCGAAAGAGATCCCGGCGCTGGCCTGGCATGAAATGGACCCCAAATACAATGGACTGAAAGCGGGCGTGTGTGATGTCGTTCCAGAATGGCACGCGCCAACACAGACAGTTCTGGCGCTGGGGCATGTGGTTTACTATCGCGGAGCCAGGTTTTCCAGAAACGATCAGATCGCCAGATACCCGGTTTATTCTGTCAGGGATCCAAATGGTCATTGGTCGGAACGTCGTGTCCTGGAGTGGAGGGATCCGCGTGGATCTTTCATATACACCAACAACTGCGGTCAGCGGGTGACATTGTCCAATGGCGATATCGCGATGTCATTTACATACGGAGATCAAGCGAACTTTCGGAAGGTCAGCGGAGTTCGGTGTTCTTTTGACGGAGAGCGCCTGGAGATCAAAGAAGTTGGACCACCTCTGGAACTCAACCATAAAAGAGGATTGCTGGAGCCTTCAGTGACCCACTTTAAAGGTAAGTTTTACATCACCATTCGAGCGGAGGATAATCGCGGATACCAGAGCGTCAGCGCTGACGGATTGAATTGGGAAGAGAAGGAACCTTGGATGTGGGATGATGGGGAACCATTGACTATGTCCACGACACAACAACATTGGTTGAAGCATTCGGACGGTTTGTTTTTGGTGTACACTCGAAAAGATCCATCAAATACAAATGTCATTCGATGGCGTTCTCCGTTGTGGATGGCTCAAGTGGATCATCAAAGCAGGCGACTGATTCGATCCACAGAACGCGTAGTCCTGCCACTGGTTGGAGATGGAGTGAAGGATCCGGACGGTGTGGCGTTGATGGGAAACTTCCATGTGACAAACGTCAGTCCGGACGAATCCTGGATCACTGTCGGCGAATGGCTGCCTAGACGAGGCGCAAAAGGAGATTTGTTGCTGGCTCGGATTCAATGGAACAAGGAAAACAATTTAGAAGAGGAACAAATGTAAAAATCGCACAGGGCCATCTG
>JAUIHU010000659.1 GCA_030432175.1 Verrucomicrobiia bacterium
CCACTCAGCGAAAACCGCGCTCATTTCATCCGCTGTCATGCCCAGACCGGCGCTCATCAGATGGTAGGCTTCGCAAATCAGCTGCATGTCACCGTATTCGATGCCGTTGTGAACCATTTTAACGAAGTGTCCGGCTCCATCAGCTCCCACCCAGTCACAGCAAGGGCTTCCATCTTCAACCTTCGCGGAAATGGCCTGGAAAATATCTTTGACGTGAGGCCATGCGGCTTCAGATCCGCCGGGCATGATCGAGGGTCCGCGACGGGCGCCTTCTTCTCCTCCTGAAACACCGGTGCCGATGTAAAGCAGACCTTCTTTTTCCAGTTCTTTAGTTCGGCGGACAGAATCGGTATAAAGGGAGTTCCCACCATCAATCAGGATGTCACCTGGTTCCAGGTAAGGTTTGACCTGGCTGATGAACTCATCGACTGCGGCTCCGGCCTTGACCAACATCATTACGCGGCGCGGACGTTTCAGGTGTTTGACCATTTCCTCAATGGAGTGGGCTCCGATGACCTGGGTGCCTTTGGCTTCCTTGGCCAGGAAGTCGTCCACTTTGGAGACGGTGCGATTGTAAACAACGACCTTGTAGCCGTGGTCGTTCATATTCAGGACCAGGTTCTGGCCCATGACAGCGAGTCCGATGAGAGCTATGTCTGCGGTTGGTTCCATGAAATAATTATTGTATCAGATTCAGAACAAGTCTGAGTTCGTTTCAGTTGCGAATTCAATTCCAATCAATTCAAATCCCGACACCCAAAAATGGGCCTTCAGGGCTCAATTTGCTCAAATAATCGTTAAAAATGCCGAAAAAGGCAATTGGATTTGAAAAGTTACACTTTGGTCACAAACTGCAAGGGGAGATTCTTCAGAGTTTGGGTGTCATGAAAAAATCAATTGTTATGAAAACAAATCACCAACCTTTAATTGGGCAAGCCGGGCTGCTCAAGATGTGGCGGAGTCATTTACTGGCTGCATCCAGCCTGTTGGCGTTCGCTGTCCAGACTCTCGGCTTGGAACCTCCCGTTGAGGATCTTGGAGGAGGGGCTTCTTTAGTTGAGACGTCGGACGAGTCGGCCAGGTCTCTGCTAGTCCAACAAATCGAGAACAGCGGCGGCGGTGGGATATTTGATCCACAAAATCCGGTCGTCTGGAAAACCTTTGTTCAACGCGGGATGGAAGCAGAAGGCCGTGGCGCTTTCAAAGAAGCCCTGGACCAATATCTGGCCGCAATTTCAGCTTATGACAGTCAGCGTGAAATGATGGCTCGAGCGCTTTCGCGTGCGGCGGTTTTGTATGAGCGGCAGGGGATGCAGCCTCAGTCTCAGGCGTTGCATTTCAGAGTGGTTAAAGAATTTGGTGAGTTTGCAGAATTTGCTTCGGTAAGTCAGAAAGCCTTGTTTGGAAGAGCAGCCACAGCAGGTAGTAGTGGCGGATTCGGATTTGGAGGTGGTATGAACGGTGGGAGCAGTGGAGCGCCCGGTTATGGTGGAGGTTTTGGATCTGGGGGCATGTCCAGCGCTTCTTCTCCTTATGGAATGGGAGCAGGGGGATTTTCGGCTGGGTCGGCTGATCCATTTGGAGGTGGAGCCTACATGATGAACACCTTCGGAGCCGAGAGCAGCATTGATCGTGAAATTCAGCAGGCAAGGATTTCTCTCGAAGGAACCATTACCCACCGCAAGCTGCTGGAGGAGGAAATGGCTCTGATGGGGGAAGAAATTGCCCGAACCAATAAAATGCACGAACAAGGACACGCTTCTCGCAGCGATCTGAATAAGGTCAAAAGACAGGAACTGCACTTGAGAAGGGAGATGGCGGGATTGGATCAACAGATACGAAAGATCGAGCAGGAGCTGGCTTATCTTGAGGAATTGAAAGAGAAGCGGGCTCAAACCTCCGAGACAGTCACAGTGAATCCATCGATGGCAACTCAAGCAATGCAGCAAAGCTTTACCGGTATTCCCGGGAATATGAGTGAAATGGTTCGGATCTGGAACATGCAGGCTTCCCAGGCAGAGGCAGGGGGCTCTGATTTGGAGAATCTGGATAATCCGTTTGAAACGGACCCGGTGGTTCGGGATTTGCAAAATCGTTTGTTTGATCTGACTTCCAGAAAGAAGTGGATGACTGAGGAGGCGGATCAGTTGGAACGGGAGACCATTAAACTGGAAAGAGAACTGAGCCAGTTGCGGAATACCGACGCGATAGAGATTTCGACAAACCTGATTGATCCAGAGTTGGACCAGGTATATCTGGAACTGAGAAAAAGGTACGATCAAGCTGTATTTGGTTTGTCGGGAAATGCTCAAAATGAGGAGGAAATCATCGCTCTTCACCGTTCAATGGAAGCCTGGAAGCAGGCTAAACGCCAAAGAATGTCAGCAGAGCTGCAATCCAAAATGAAAAGTGATCAGGCATTGCGGCGACAAATCGACAGTCTTGGGGCTGAAATTGAAGTTATTCAGCAAGAAATTGAGAAAAAATTGAAAGAAAAACGTCTGCCGGTTTATAGAAATGGAAGAGAGATCGCGCAGAAGAATGCCTGTTTTGCCAACCTGATGCAGATTCAAGGAGCCATTGAGCAATGGGCGCTTGAAAATAAAGCGTCTCCACAAGACGAGGTCACATTAAAGGACATTTCCGGATCAGGAGATTTGACCAAACCACTGGCAAAGGCGATTAATGACGGATTGGATTGCCCTGGAGGTGGGACCTATTCAGTTTCAGATGTTTCCTCAGCTCCCACCTGCACGGTTCCAGGACATGCGCTTCATTGACGGGTTTGATTAAGAAATGGGTGGTGTGATAAGAAAGCAATACAAAGAGGAAATGTGTCGGGCTTACAGCCCTGAATCAATTGGGGACCAGATACCTGGCCGCTGGCCCAGGCTGGTATGTTATCGCGCCGATGGCGCTGGGAGAATGAGCAACTAATGCCTTTCATTTAAATGAGCTTTTTGCGCATTTGATTTTCCTTTGGTATGGGCCTAGAGTGGCTGGACTTTAATGAAACCGAATC
>JAUIHU010000660.1 GCA_030432175.1 Verrucomicrobiia bacterium
ACTCCTCCTCCAGTTCCAAAAGCGGAGTCATCAACGTCTCGGGAACGAAACGTCCACCATATTGACCGAACCGGCCTTTTGGGTCAGGTCCGGCAAATTTCGAGTGCGGTAATGGCTCAGAAGCCAAAGGCGCTGCGCTAGCTGTCGTCATGGAAGGAATCTAAGCAGAAAATGGAGAAAAGTCATGGGAAAAGGGTTAGGGGTGAGGGATGAATTATGAATTATGAATTATGAAATGACTTCCTAGCCCTCCGGGCGACCCGTGCGTAGCGAAGGGCGCCAGCCCTGGAAGGATCCCACGGTAAAATTAATATACGGGGACGGGTTTTGAATGATGAATGATGAACGGTGCGATTATGGTAACCCGCAAGTTTTGGAATGGCTTTGCCGAACCTTTCGTTGATTTTTAAGGAAAATTGGGAGTATCAATAACACATGTCCCACATCAAACGACTACTGGCATTATTTTGCTTCTTCACGGTGATTTGTGTTCATGGCGCAAATCAACCCAATATCATTTTCATCCTCACCGATGACATGGGATGGGCTCAGCCGGGGTTTAATGGTGGGAAGTGTCATCTGACGCCAAACATGGATCGGTTGGCAAAGGAGAGTTTGATGCTGACTCAGCATTACACACACTCAGTGTGCGCTCCGACGCGTGGGGCTTTTTTGACCGGACAGTATGCATTTCGGAATTGGATGGATTGGCGTTCGGAGGATTTTGGGAAGCCGAGTTATCTGGCGAAGCTGGGACTGAGTTTGCCGTCATTGCCTTCTGGTGAAGAAACGCGACGGATTCATGCTTTGGATACCAATGTTGTCACCATTGCTGAAACATTAAAGAAAGCAGGCTACTCCACTGGATTGACAGGAAAGTGGCACTGTGGGGAGTGGTTTCCGGAAAATCTGCCGATGGGGCAGGGATTTGATCGGCAGTACGGGCATTATGCGTGGGGGATTGATTATTACAAAAAAACGATCGTGCACAATGCTCCAGCTCGTTTTGCGGTTTATGACTGGCACCGAAATCAAGAGCCGGTTTTTGAAGAAGGATATGCAACCGATCTGATTGCTGATGAAGCAGTGGATATCATCCTGAACAGACCTGAGGATCAGCCATTGTTTCTGTATGTGGCGTTTAACGCGGTGCATGGTCCGCTAAATCCACCTCCGGGTTTTGACGGTGATGTGAATGATCCATTGGCGATTCGAGATGCGATGCTGGCTAATCTGGATTTGAATATCGGGAAGATTGACGCAGCGATAGAGCAGGCAGGGATTTCTGAAGAAACTTTGTTCGTTTTGACCAATGATAATGGTCCGGTGCTGGAAGAGATGAGTCATCCATATCGGGGAACCAAGAACACGACGTTTGAGGGCGGAGTTCGGACGCCTTGCCTGGTGCGGTGGCCTGGAAAGATTGAAGCGGGCGGACGACATGACGGAATGTTTTTTATTGCTGATTGGTATCAGACATTTACTTCAATTGCTGGAGCAGAAGCTCCTTGCGGTGTGGAGTTGGATTCATGGGACATGTCCGGGATGCTGATGAATGGAGAAGAGAGTCCGCGGCAGGAAATCGTGTTTGATGTTTCTGGAAGTGTCCGGCTGCCGACCATTCGCAGCGGGGATTACAAACTAATGGGGGATATGCTGTTTGATATTAAGAATGATCCTTATGAAACCACGGACATTGCTGAAGCTCATCCGGGTCTGGTTGCCAGGCTGTCCAAAAGATTGAAAGAAATCGGAGAACAACGACCGCCGCTTGGGGATAAGACAGCTTTAATGGATCCACCACTTCCGTATGTTTACGGGCAGGAAGAAAGCGGTGAGATTCCGGACTGGCTGGTGGAGCGTGTGGGTGCAATACGCGCCAGCCAACCTCAGTCCTGGCAGCCGGGAGAGACGCCGTGGCCGAAAGCGCCAAAAGGGGCGTTTGCCAGTAAGATGGATGGGTTGAAGGATGAGAAGTGAGAAAAAAAGTCTTAAAAATAATCCTTTTGGATGATGTTGTGTTCTTGAATCGTCTGCTAAGGTCATAAAAATAGAAATGTCTCAGGTGAAACTTACGGTTTTATTCGGATCTGAATCGTATTCTGCTATTGAAAAGTATGCCCTCGCAGTATGCAGGCAGGTCTGGTTGAACACTGGCTCGATTTGGTAAGCGCTGATGCCTAAGTTCATGGTAACGTTCAGGTCATACTTCAAGCCTGGACTCGGTGAGGTGTTTCAAGTTATAAAATACTTTGATAATATAACGACCTAACGACATGGATCAAAAAATGAAAAGATTAATATCTGTTTTCATCTTTACATCGGTCGCCTTGTTGTCTGATGAGAATGCAAAAATACAAGACTTAATTATCGGAGTTTCTGATATCACTTTCACAATCAATGAACCTGACAGTGATTACTTGGTGGCTACTACTTCAGACCTAACAAGTTGGGAACTGAGTCAGGTTTTTGAATCTCAGCAAGGACAGAAAGAATATTCGGTTCCGAGAGTCATGGAGGCTGATGAGAGGGCGTTTTTTACGATTATCGAACTTTCAACGACTGATAAGATTCATTCTGATGATTTTGATTTTTTGCTAACGGTTGAATCCGTAGAACCAGGGGAAATTTTCTCACAGGATAATGGGTCCGCTACGATGCAAGCCATGCCGCAAGATGATGAAGTGGTGGGTGTAACCGAGGAAATCAGTATAAATGTTTCAGTGGATTTGAATGAGTTAACTATTTCTCTGTTTGGTTTGACAGGCGATCTTGAGCCCGATGAGTTGGGGTACAAGTTTGAGATTGTTGAAAATTATCCAAGAGAATCCGTATGGTCAGATGGAGACGTTGAATACTTTGAAGAAAATACCGAGATATTCAGTGGCCGTTATGATTTATTATCCGGTCAAATTGAACTGACTCACCAGGATATTTCTAGATTGAGTTGGAATTTGACGAATGACATTTCTATTAAAAGGGTTGTTAACAAGGTAACTCCTTTGTGACTGACTA
>JAUIHU010000661.1 GCA_030432175.1 Verrucomicrobiia bacterium
TTTCACTGCTGGATGCGGCGGGAAAAGTGGGACCTTTGATCCGTCAGGCCGCAGCGATGGGGTTTCCGGGGCTGGCGATGACGGATCATGGGAACATGTTCGGCGCGATCGGATTTTATCAGGAAGCCAAAGCCGCCGGGATCAACCCGATCATTGGATGTGAAGTTTATGTCGCGCCCGGAAGTCGTTTTGAAAAGAAAGCCACTGCCGGGAGAGGTCGAGCGATTTATCACCATCTGGTGTTGCTGGCCAAAGATTTCCAAGGCTACCAGAATCTCGTCAAACTGGTTACCAAAGGCCATCTTGAGGGTTACTATTACAAACCCAGAATCGACAAGGAGATCCTGGAAGAATACAGCGAAGGTTTGATCGCTCTATCAGGCTGCCTGGCCAGTGAGATTCCCTCCCTGATTACCCTGGATCAGATGGACCAGGCGCGCGAGACCATCGACTGGTTCAAGCAGGTCATGGGACCAGATAACTTTTATCTTGAGCTTCAGAATCACGGTATTCCAGAGCAGATGACCGTCAACAAAACCCTGATTCCATGGGCCAGGGAATTTGGGTTGAAGCTGGTCGCTACCAATGACGTTCATTACATCGATAAATCCCACTCACATGCGCATGACTGCCTGATTTGCATCGGGACGCAAAGTCATCTGAACGAAGAAAAGCGGATGCGTTATGTTCAGGAGCAGTTTTATTTGCGCTCGGCAGAGGAAATGATGGGATTGTTTTCGGAAGTTCCGGAAGCGCTGTTGAACACGGTGGAGGTGTCGGAAAAGTGCAATCTCGAAATCAAGTTTGGGGAAATGCACTACCCGAGTGTGGAACCGCCTGAAGGCAAGACACGTGAAGGTCTGCTTTGCGAACAACTTGCCGGAGGTTTGAAGAAACGCTACGGGCTGGATGTTGAAACTGAGGACAAAGTGATTCGGCTGAAAAATGTCAGTGATTCCAACTTGTTATTAGCTTCACAACTTTCCGCTGAAGCTCAATTGGAACGGGATGAAGCATCTCAGTCCACAGAAAATCATCAACCTTCCGAGGATGAACAACAACTCGAAGTGGTTGAATCCCCAGCCATTCAGAAGGCGGCTGATGTTATTTTGAAACGGGTCGATCACGAAATGAAGGTGATCGAGAAGATGGGGTACACCAGTTACTTCCTGATTGTCGGTGATTTCGTTCAATACGGCAGAGGTCAGGGCATTTCCTGTGTGGCCAGAGGTTCTGCAGCGGGATCTATCGTGGCTTATTTGCTGGAAATCTCCAACGTCGACCCGATCCGCTACGGCCTGATTTTCGAACGATTCCTCAATCCAGAGCGCGTCAGCCCACCGGATATTGATATCGACTTTGCGGATGACCGACGTCAGGACGTGATCGAATACACTCGTGACAAGTACGGCAAAGAATGCGTGGCGCAGATCATAACATTCGGAACCATGGGCGCAAAATCGGTGGTGCGTGATGTGGGCCGCGTCATGGGATTGAGTTTTTCAGAAACGGATCGCCTGGCGAAAATGATCCCGGCTGAGCTGAAGATGACCCTCACCAAGGCGTTGGATCAATCCCCGGACTTCAAGCAGGCTTACGAAAACGAGGATCAAACTCGTGAACTGTTGGATACGGCTCTGATTCTGGAGGATGTCACTCGAAATACATCCGTTCACGCTGCAGGGGTTGTGATTGGAGCGCAGCCGCTGGTGAATGTTCTACCGCTTAAAGATGATGGTGAAGGCGCGTTGGTAACTCAGTATCCGATGGGACCGGTTGAGGAACTGGGCTTGTTGAAAATGGATTTCCTCGGTCTCAAGACATTGACCGTGATTCGGAACGCTGTGGAAATGGCCGAGCGCAATTTTGGCGTGCAGATTCCGATTGATCGCTTGCCGTTTGATGATCAGCAGACCTACGAGTTACTGAATAAGGGAGCTACGGTTGGTGTGTTCCAGTTGGAATCCAGCGGGATGCGTGATCTGTGCCGCAAATTCCAGATTCAATCCATTGAGCATATCACGGCGCTGATTGCTTTGTATCGTCCGGGACCGATGGACCTGATCCCTGATTTCATCAACCGACGCCATGGTCGCGTCAAAGTGATTTACGATCATCCGTTGCTGGAACCGGTTTGCGCTGAGACTTACGGGATCATGATTTACCAGGAGCAGGTCATGCGAGCGGCTCAGGTATTGGCTGGATTTACCCTGGGAGCTGCGGATTTGCTTCGCCGTGCAATGGGGAAAAAGAAAGTCGAGGTAATGAAGGAGCAGCGTGAGATCTTTGTCAAAGGCTGCAAAGAAACCAACGACATTCCCGCCAAACGCGCTAATGAGATTTTCGACATCCTGGAGAAGTTTGCTGGTTATGGATTTAACAAATCTCACGCAGCGGCGTATGCGATCGTTTCGTATCAAACGGCTTATCTGAAAGCCAATTATCCGGTTGAGTTCCTGGCGGCGTTGATGACCAACGACATGAACTCATTGGAGAAGTTGTCAGTATTGCTGACTGAGGCAAAAGTGATGGGCATTCGTGTAGCGCCTCCGCATGTGAACGAGAGTGATTCCGGCTTCACCGCGCTGAAAGAAGGAAAAGTGATTCGGTTTGGATTGGCGGCGGTGAAAGGTGTGGGTTCGACTGCAGTGGATCAGATCATTGAATCCCGACAACAGGGAGGTCCTTTCAAGAATCTGCAGGACATGCTGGATCGCGTTGACACCCGTGCTGTGAATCGCAAGTCCCTGGAAGCGCTGGTCAAAAGTGGAGCGCTGGATGGGATGGGACCAAACCGGGCGACGATTTTTTCCCAGATTGACACAGCGTTGTCTCGCGCCAGTAAAGCGGCTCAGGACCGTATGCGAGGTCAGAGCACGCTGTTCGACATGTTTGATGCTGGCGCTGAGAATGGTTCGATGGACAGTTCTGATCCGGACTTGCCGACTTTGGAAGAATGGCCGGATAGCGAAATGCTTCAGGCGGAAAAGGACCTGTTAGGCTTTTACGTGACC
>JAUIHU010000662.1 GCA_030432175.1 Verrucomicrobiia bacterium
GCTCCTTCCATGAGTTTCTTCTTTAACCACACTGCCTAATAGTCAACAGAACTTTGATTAACTTTTCTTATAAACGGTTTAAGTAAAAAGCCTGATCAAAATCAAATTTCAATCAGGCTTTAAGTAGTTTGCCGGACAGTATGTCCTGACAGTCAGGAGACTGCCAGCAAAAATCGTTGTAACTTCCTAAGAAGTAGGCACTTCAGCGATTGTCTTCAAAATACGGGAAGCAATCTGGTATGGATCGCCCTGTGAGTTGGGACGGCGATCTTCCAGGTATCCTTTGTACCCATTCTTCACAAAGGAATGTGGCACGCGGATGGAAGCTCCACGGTCTGCAATACCCCAGGAGAATTTATCGATCGACTGTGTTTCGTGCAGCCCAGTGAGACGTAAATGGTTGTCTGGACCGTAAGCAGCAATGTGTTCGTCACGGTTTTTATCGAATGCGTCCATCAGCGCCTTGAAGTATTCTTCACCGCCTACGTCACGCATGTAACCGGTAGAGAAGTTGGCGTGCATTCCAGACCCGTTCCAGTCTCCACGAATTGGCTTACAGTGAAACTCGATGCTGACTCCGTACTTTTCAGTCAGGCGCATCAAAAGATAACGAGCGACCCACATGTCGTCAGCGGCTTTGCAACTGCCTTTAGCAAATACCTGGAATTCCCATTGTCCTTTGGCCACTTCAGCGTTGATACCTTCATGATTGATGCCTGCAGCATGGCAGAGTTCCAGGTGCTCATCAGCAATTTGACGCGCAATGCTACCCATGTTGTCAAATCCAACACCACAGTAGTATTCACCTTGAGGATCAGGATATCCGTTGGCTGGGAAGCCCAGAGGACGTCCGTCTTTCATCATGAAGTATTCCTGCTCAAAACCAGCCCAGAAATCAGGCACATCCAGAATCGTCGCACGCATGTTGGATGGATGTGGAGTTCCATCCGGATTCATGACCTCACACAGAACAATAAACGCGTCTTTCCGTCCTGCATCCGGATACAGACCCACTGGTTTCAGCATACAGTCTGAACTATGACCTTCAGCCTGTTGGGTAGAACTCCCATCAAATCCCCATTCTGGGCAGTCTGACAAAGAAGTCGGCATCGCAGTAGCGATACGAGTTTTACCGCGCAGGTTTGGAATCGGTTGATAACCATCGAGCCAGATGTACTCGAGCTTGTATTTTGGCATATGTTTGTTTTGAGCTGGATTTTAGATGATTAAAATGTTGTTTCAAACTTGCCATGCCTTGAGATGATTTAAATTCAGGCTGCAAATGATGAAACCGTTGGGATCTTACCAGCAGAAACGGCGCCATCAATAATTAATGCTCCTAATGAATTTTTAAGTAATCAGAAAGGACTCTCGATTTTTCTGTCTGCTCAATGATATGATAATCCAATGCGAGATGTAAAAGAGACCCAAAGAGCCTTGGTTCGAATCGGTTACGATGGAAGAGTCCATAAAACTTTTAAGGGTCCAATGGCTCAGGAAAGATTTGATAATGAGCTGAAAGTCCTGAAGGTCCTGGAAAAAAATGAGTGTCCATTTGTGCCCAGAGCGCTTGATTCTGATCCAGACAAACTGTATTTGGTGACCACGAATTGCGGTAAACCCGTGGACCAAATCAGCGAGAAGCGAATGAGACAGTTGTTTTTTGAATTGGAGCAGTATGGAGTCCGGCACAATGATCCTTATCCCAGGAACGTGACCTATGATCCTCTCAAAGGAAGGTTTTGCCTGATTGATTTTGAATTTGCCACGATCTTAACCACTGGCGAGGGACTGACATTGAAAGACACTGAAGGCAAAGGGAAGGAGGTTTGATGGAGAGTACTCAGGGGATCCCTCACAATGAGAGTGAAATTGGCGAATACGCCTTGCGATGGTCCGGTATGACTCATGTTGGCAAGTATCGTAAAAATAACGAGGACGCCTTCCTGGCTTTAGTGTTTGATTCATTCCAGGTCAGCTATCTTGGAAAAATCGGTTCTGCTGATTTTACAATTGGGGATTTCGTCTTCGCTGTCAGTGATGGAATGGGTGGCGCCAATGCTGGGGAGTATGCCAGTCGAATCGCTGTCGACAAAATCACCAGGTTACTCCCTAAAAGCTTCAAAATGGGAGCCCGAGGTCTCCAGCAAGGGGCTCCGGATGTGCTGGATGCTCTCGTTCATGAAACCCACGATGAAATGGATTTCATGGGAAAAAACTATGAGGAAGTTCAGGGAATGGGAGCCACTCTGAGTCTGTGCTGGTTCCATCCAGGCTGGTTGCATTATGTGCATGTGGGTGACAGCCGGATTTATTACCTGCCAGCTTCTGGTGGTTTAAAACAAATTACCCATGACCACAGTTACGTCGGGAGGTTGCTGCGGGACGGGAAAATCAACGAACGCGAGGCGCGCAATCATCCTCAGCGCAACGAGATTGAACAGGTTGTCGGTGGTCGCCACCAGAAGCTGGATCCCCAGATTGGCTCCATCGGTTATGAAATTGGAGACAAATTCATGATCTGCTCAGATGGAGTGCTGGATGGTCTCTGGGATAACGGTATTGAAAAAATCATTCGAAATCCCATGCCCTGGTTGAAAAATTACCCACCAGCTGAAGCTCTGGTCAGGGAAAGCCTTTCCGAGTCAGGTCGTGATAATATCACCGCGATTGTCGTTGAGGTAATTCACTCTGCCGAAGCAGAAAATACTCGGGAAAAGGTGGGTTAGTCGCTGTTTGCCCACCTTGTCAGGATTTTATCCATTGGCAAGTTTTTCAACTCTTACAAAAGAGTTGTAGTCTGGAACTTTCCCCGCAGGATCAATCGATCCAGCTGGTATCAGGTGATTGGATTCCGGCCAATGAGTTTGGAGGTTTCCGGGCGCAATGGAAGCGATAAAGACTTTTGCGTCCATGGTTCCATATTCGCTGATCAGCCGGACAGGGTCTCCGTGGCAACAATGAATTCGAGCTGCATCTTCCTCATTCATCAGCACAGAATCACGA
>JAUIHU010000663.1 GCA_030432175.1 Verrucomicrobiia bacterium
CTTTTAAGATATTAGTGAAGTTGTTGGAACGGCGACTGGGGCCTTTGTCACCTGAGTTGGAAGAGAAGTTGGAAGAGGCTGGTTTAAAGACTTTAAATCGGCTGGTGGATGTGGCTTTGGATGTAGAATCAGAGGCTCAGATATTTGAGGCGCTGGAGGAAGGATGAAGGTTGAAACGCCCCTAGCCACTCCGTCCGCAGCAAGGTTCAAGTTCCAGGATTCCAGCAAGCTGTCAAACCACAATACAGACTAAACGGGGAAATAGGTGTGTGAAAAAAAATCTTTGACACCCAAATTTTCCCATCATAGATCGGAAACCATGGACTCTCCGTTAGTTTTTAATGCGATTTAGCCTATCACATGGATTTGGCTTGGTCCTTTGAATGGGATGTCAGGGTTTTCTCTGACTGAGTCCCGCCATTTATAAGGTAAATATCGATGGACCGTTCGATATTCAGGGACCTGGAAATTCCGCTAGCCGGAAAAGATTTTCTCCACATATCAGGAATGTACTCCTTTGGTTAGAACGGTCTCAAAGAATGATGGAGTCGAAAATGGAAAAACAGATGGTGTCGGTAGATGAAATTGGAGACTCTCGCTGTATCAAGCGAGATACCGTCTATAAGTGGATCAGCGAGAAAGGCATGCCTGCCCACAAGATGGGTCGTTTTTGGAAATTAAAGAAATATGATGTCGATGAATGGGTTCGTGACGGCAACTCGGGTGATTTCAAAGAGGATGATGAAAACTGGAAAGTCCTCCTCATTGAAGAGGAGCTCCACAAGAAAATGTGGGAGGTTGGGTAATGAAACCACAGATGGACGCAGATAAACGCGGATTCGATCAATCCACAAAAAACACGAAAAGAAAGCGCCGTGATAATGGTAAGCATGATGGTGTAATTATGCCAGCGCCTGCTACGGCTGTTGAATTACCAAGTGATTACGGCAGTTTTCTCCAGCAAATCAAACAGCGGGTTAAAACAGAGCGGCTCAAGGCTGTTTTATCTGCCAATGTGGTTCAAATTCTGATGTATTGGGACATTGGGCGAGACATTCTGGAAAGACAAAACCAGGCCGGCTGGGGAGCAAAGGTAATCGATCGGCTTGCAGTTGACCTGAAAAAATCCTTTCCCGAGATGAGTGGATTTTCTGCTAGAAACCTCAAAGATATGCGCAAATTCGCCGAGTGCTGGACGGACAGAGAAATAGTGCAGCGCACCGCTGCACAAATTCCCTGGCGCAACAATCAACTGCTTTTATACAAGGTCAAAGAGAGTGATCTGCGAATTTGGTATGCCGAACAGAATCTAGAGAATGGTTGGAGCCGTGATGTTCTGGCTTTTCAAATAGAAACAAACTTGCACAAGCGAATTGGTCAGACCGCCAACAATTTTGAAGTTGCTTTGCCGCCGGATGATTCGGACATGGCAAATCAAATATTTAAAGACCCCTATCTATTTGATTTTCTCGGCACTGCGGAAGTCCGCAAAGAAGCTGAGCTGGAAAATAAACTTATCGAGCATCTGGAGAAGTTCCTGTTAGAGCTAGGCCAAGGCTTTGCCTTTGTCGGACGACAAGTTCACATGGAAGTCGGTGGTGATGATTTTTATATCGACCTGCTTTTTTATCACTTAAAACTGCGCTGCTTTGTGGTGGTAGAACTGAAATCAGGAAAGTTTTGTCCCGGTCATGTCAGCCAACTCACTATGTATATGAATATTGTCGATGACACGCTTCGACACCCGGACGATAAGCCCACCATCGGATTGCTCCTCGTTAAAGAGAAAAATCACCTGGTCGCCAAATACTCTCTTATGGGCAATAAGAAGCCCATTGGCGTAGCTGAATGGGAACAGCAAATAACCGAGTCTCTACCTGAAGATTTAAAACCAAGCCTGCCTTCTATTGAAGAACTCGAAAGAGAATTAAAACAAGGAGGCAATCATGAATAAGCTGAGGTGAGTTAAAATTCTGGACCAAGGAATTCTTTGACACCCAAATATCTCCTGTTGAACTCCATAAGCAGGAGACACCTCAGATGGCAAAATTTTGGTAAATATTCTGAAAATATTTCTGACATCCAAATTTTTTGCGCGGCTTCATTCTAAGAGGGGGACTGTTTGCTGGTTCATCCCAATTCAAATGCTGGCTCCACTCGCCGAGCTGGGGCTCAGCGTTTCCAGGACGGAGCTCTCGCTGAATCGCACCCAGGGTAGCGCGTGGCGTTCAACACCGGGCTGTATTGCGGAATCTGGTTTGAACCCAACCTTAAGCCATCTTCCAAAGCGAATTCGTCTTCATCGTGTATTTGGCGCTTTGGCAGTATTGTGCTAGGTTGATTTCAATTCCATTAAGGAGGAATTTTTATTCAACCATTTAAAAATATTTAGCGCTATCATGGTCTCTCCATGGGCGTGATTGAGACATTCTTATGCCAAATCAGGATGCAGGTTTTAAGCTGATTTTTTCGAATCCGGAACTGGTCCGGGAGTTGTTGTCGTCAGGGTTGTGTGATCCCTGGCGCAATGTGGAAGAGGCGATCTCTTTGGAAAAAGTTTCAGGGTCTCTCGTTGATGAACGGTTACTGGTTTGGCGTGAGAATGATCTGATGTGGTTGTGTCGGAAGGGTGAAGAATACCCCGATCCGGCGGATGTGCCTCCAAGTAAAAGGCAACGCGCGTTGGTGTTGGTGGAGTTCCAGTCAAGTCCGGATCCGATCATGCCGGTGAGATTGGCGAGTTATCTGAGTTTGCTTTATGAGCAGGCGCATCGGGAAGGGGCGTTTCCGGCGCCGAGTTTGCCGAGGGCATTGCCAGTAATTCTGTATCATGGCTTGCCGGAGTGGAACTCGGCATTAGCGCTGGCTGATTTGTGGTCGGAAGAGTGTCCGGAACTGGAGCCGGTGCAATTGCAGCTTCAGCCGATTTTGATAGATGTACATCATCTTGACGAAACGAAATTGCCTGCTGAGAATAATCTTGCTGGGCTACTC
>JAUIHU010000664.1 GCA_030432175.1 Verrucomicrobiia bacterium
GAATTGGCTTCACAAATTTGTGAACTGCCTTATGACGTGATGTCCTCTGAGGAAGCTCGTTTAATGGCAGAAGGAAACCCTTTGAGTTTTTTGCGTGTCAGTAAACCAGAAATTGAACTGGATCCAGGAATCGCTCCGGATGATCCCGCTGTATATGACCGCGGAGCCAGAAATTTCAAAGAACTGCAGAACCAGGGTTCGCTTCGTCAAGACGCCAGCCCATGCTATTATCTTTATCGCCAGGTCATGGGGAATCATTCTCAGATCGGACTTGTTGCTGTGGCCAGTTGTCAGGAGTACCTGGACGGGGTGATCCAGAAACATGAGTTCACCCGTCCTGATAAAGAAGATGATCGTGTGCGTCACCTGGAAGCGTTAAGCGCTCAGACTGGTCCAGTTTTCCTGACCTACCGGCGAAGGGACGATATGGATCAACTGGTTAGCGATTGCGTAGCGAAAGAACCGGAAGTGGACTTTACGGCAAGCGACGGGGTGCGGCATTCCGCCTGGACCATCAGTTCAGCAGAGCAGATCCAGCAGATTCAAAGCATTTTTGGAGAGATTCCACGTTTGTACATTGCCGACGGACACCATCGAAGCGCTGCAGCTGGCAGGGTTTACCAATCGATGAAAGGCGCCGGAACAAGTGGACATTTTCTGGTGGTTATATTTCCTGACACCCAAATGCAAATATTGCCATACAACCGGGCATTGAAAGATTTGAATGGATTAACCCCTGAACAATTGCTGGAGAAATTAGGCGAAGTCTGCGAGATCGAAAAGCCCGGAAAAGCTCAACCCGATCAAGCTCGTAATCTTGGTTTTTACATGGGTGGCCAATGGTGGTCCCTGAAATTCAAAGATGAAAAGATTCCTGCCAATGATCCGATTGGCAGCCTGGATGTATCCTTGTTACAAGATTTGATATTATCGCCGATGTTGGGCATCGATAATCCCAGAACCAACAAAAGGATTGAATTTATTGGTGGCATTCGAGGAACAGTTGAGTTGGAAAAACGAGTTAATGCTGGTGAATTTGCCTGCGCTTTCTCGATGTACCCGACGAGCATCCATGAGTTGATGGAGATTGCGGATCAGGATGGAGTGATGCCTCCGAAGAGCACTTGGTTTGAACCCAAACTCCGTGATGGCTTGTTCAGTCACCTGATTGAAGCCTGATCAGAGTTAGGCTCTCGGAAGCAATGCCCGCTTACTGCCTTGGATCATTATAAATCTTCAGGCAGCGATGGGCTACTTCCGACCATGTAAATACTTCAAGGACGCGATTTCTTCCTGCTTCACCCATGGAGCGGCAAAGGGTTGGGTCCTCCTTAAGCTTCTGCAATCGTTTCTTCATTTCTGTTGGATTATTTGGAGGAGTGACATACCCGGTTTCGCCGTCGATCACAATCTCCGGCATGCTGGCGACGTCAGTGCAGATGGCTGGAATTCCACAAGCCATTCCTTCCAGAAGGGTTTGTCCAAGCAACTCCGGAACCTTCGTCGTATCACCATACATTGTTTTGTAGACACTGGGGAGAGCAATACACAAAGCATTGCGATACATCTCCATCAACTGCGAATCATCCAGGTCAGTCAAAAAACGGACATCTTTTCCTTCGGCTAATTTGCGCAGATCATCGCGGAACCGGGTATCGCCTTCATGTCCGACAACATCTAGTCCCAGCCCTTCTGGTAAACCCTGAATCAAGTCGTTCACTCCTTTATGCGGCAATACTCGACCTACAAAAAGAACTCTTCGTTGGTCATGGGGAATCGGGGAAGTGGACGGATGGAATTTCACAGTATCCACGCCACCCATGATTACTTTTGCCCAGGAGCGTTCAGCATGACCAAAGATTTTCCTACTGTATTCACTAATATGCAAGTGAGCCTGATACCAGCGGTCTGTTGAGATATATGAAGAAATATCCCAGCCACCTCCCCCCAGATCGCTGACAACAATTTTTCTTCGAGTCAATCGGCAATAGAGGGCCAAAAGACTACTGACGAGAATATGTTGTTGATGGCAGTGAATCACATCCGCCCAGCGGGCTTCGCTGAATACTCGGCCGTGATAGGGGTTCCCGCTTTGACCTTTAATGTATCTTGGAGACCCGATCACTCTGGTCTCCAGTTTCCCATTAATACGAGTAGTGTCTTGTGGTCCGAAGGAAATCAGCCTGGTCGGCGTTAGCTCGGCAATGTTTCGAGCCAACTCAAAAGCATATCGTTCCGCCCCACCAACCACACCACCGTCCCGACCGAATAATGCGGGAATGACATGGAGGACGTTCGGAGAATTTGTTTCTGAAGTGTGAGTTGGATTGGATGACATTTGACGTCAGTGTTTGATTGAATAAATAATCTTTGACACCCAAATTCAATCCCCAAATTCAATCTCGAATTTACACTGGGTTTTGTGTTGGGCGAGTTTAAAGGAGAAAAGCTGCGTTGCTGTTCAGTCTATTTCAAAGACGGTTCGACTCGCTTTCGCGTTCGTGCGTGCGCGCGTGGACATTGCAATCTTTGACAGTGGTGACAGTGATGATCTTTGACAGTGATGATCTTTGACACCCAAATTCATTTTCCTAAATTTATTAGCTTTTTGTTCGAATGTAATCCAAGTCGAGGTGGACAGCATTGTCCAGCAAAGCTGAAAACTTTTTGGTTTATTTAATTTATTTACCGAATAACATCTTCCCTTGCTTCTCGATGTGGTTGAGACGTTTGTTTAGACTCGCACATCAATCAACACTGAAAGACCTCCTTACTAAAGCTCATACCCTGAAACCAATTTTGTCCAGCACGCTTGGCCGCATCTACCATTTTCTGGACGTGGCCGCAGACCCGATAGAATCGATTCCCGAAATGATGCGTTGTTTTAAGCCAGCCGCTTTCCCGCAGCCCCATTCGAACCAGTATTGGAGCCAACTCTTCCGGAATAGCCCCGCGCTTGCCTTCTTTCATACAACGTCCGGTTTCATCCACGA
>JAUIHU010000020.1 GCA_030432175.1 Verrucomicrobiia bacterium
CTTTTCATGTCCAGTGAAGGAATCCGTCAACGGCGTCATTCAGTTCAACACTCCTTCGCTCTATCAGGGAACACGCTTCGAAAATGTGCGACTGAGATTTGAAAATGGTAAAGTCGTTGAAGCTTCTGCCAATCAAACTGATAAACTGAACGAGATTCTCGATACTGACGAAGGCGCTCGTTACATCGGTGAGTTTGCGCTCGGATTCAACCCACACATTTTGAATCCAATGTGTGATATCTTGTTTGATGAAAAAATCGCTGGATCCCTCCACTTCACTCCTGGACAGGCATACGAAATCGCCGATAATGGCAATCGCTCAGCAGTGCACTGGGATATGGTGCTGATACAGCGTCCTGAATGGGGTGGTGGTGAAGTCTATCTTGATGGCGAATTGATTCGGAAAAACGGATTGTTTGTTACGGAAGATCTGAAAGATCTGAATCCTGAGAATTTGTTAAGTTAATTTCAAAGGTTTTGATTAATTAATTAATTAACTGCCTGCGCCAGCCGATTCGATCTAGACGTAGTTTGAATCGGCGTTTTTATTGGAAAAATCATGCGACGCGAGACCTGGATCCTCTATGTATCAATGTTCACCATGGGCAGTTGTGGAATTGCTTATGAGTACACCCTTTCCAAAATCGCCAGTGACCTGCTAGGCAATTCAGCGCGGCAATGGGCGTTGGTGATTGGAATCATGATGTTGTTCATGGGATTGGGCGCTGATTTCCAAAAGAGATTTCGGGATAAAAACCTGTTTACGTGGTTCATCTCTCTTGAAGGCTTGCTGGGGTTGCTGGGAGGTTTTGGTCCACTGATACTTTTGAATGCTTTCTCCTGGGCTCCCACCCATTATGCGTTAATACAGTACTTTCTTGTGGCTGTCATTGGAGGACTCATCGGTCTGGAAATCCCCATCCTGACCCGGATTAATGAAAACTTCTCGAAAGAACTTCGCGTAAATCTGGGAGGTGTTTTAAAGATGGATTATCTGGGATCCTTCATGGGATCGCTTCTATGGATCTTTGCCTTGCCATTCTTCTTTTCCATCACTCAAACCGCTATAGTACTCGGACTCGCCAATCTGGTGGTTGCTGGCGGAGCGTTACTCTATTTCAGAAAACGCATCCCTTCTGCTGCATGGCTTGCATTAGGGCTGGTGATCTCCTGTGGAGCGCTGATCTGGGCAGGATCACAATCCAAAAAATGGACCCTTTCCGCCGAACAGCGTCTATACAAAGATCTGATCATACTCTCAGAAACCACACAATATCAGCATATTACAGTCACAGAGAGTCACTCGGGAACAATCAAGTGCTTCATCAATAACCACCTCCAGTTCTCCAGCGCGGATGAGTTCATCTACCATGAAAATCTCGTACATCCTGCCATGTCGGTGGCTCCACGGCGGAAAAATATCCTGATCCTGGGGGGAGGAGATGGATTGGCGTTAAGAGAAGTTTTGAAATACTCGGATGTTGAGAAAGTAATTCTTTGTGATTTGGACCCTGGAATAACTCGTCTGGCAAGCGCTCATCCAGCATTTGTCCGGATGAATGGAAATTCGTTACAGGATGCCAGAGTTACCGTTCTCAAAAACCAGGTCCTTAAGGCTGTGAATAAAGCAGAATCTGAGGAATCTCCTGTCATTGTGGCCAGTAAACGTCCAATGGAATACTTCGCCGAAGCAGAAGTGGCCCGTGTGCAGTTGATTCATTTGGATGCAGCCAGGTTTGTGGAACAATTTGAAGGAACTTTCGACGTTATCATTGCTGATTTTCCGGATCCCAACAGCAGGGAACTAGCGAAACTATATTCCAGAGGATTCTATGAATTGATACATGACAAGTTGAACCGAGAAGGGGTTTTTGTTCAACAATCCACATCTCCTTTCTATGCCCGAGAGGCTTTTGTCTGTATAGGATCCACGATGCAATCAGCTGGATTGCAAGCGGTTCCCTATCACGACAATGTGCCTTCGTTTGGAGAATGGGGGTGGTGGATCGCTAAGAAGACAGAGCCGAATCGAGATTTGTTTACTGAACTTGCTCAAATGGGAAATATTGACGTTCCAACAAGATATCTAAGCTCCAGGCTGATTCGATCCAATCTTGAATTTGGCAAAGGCTGGCTGGATTCAGAAGGCATAGAGGTTAATACACTTACATCAGATTCAGTGTACCAGTATTATCTTGAGGGATGGAAAGAGAACTTTCTTTAATTATTTAATGAAGAACGTAGTACACATTACGTGGGGTGCACATGCCGAGTCTAAATAAACTTTAGCCAAATCATAAAAAACTTGAGATGATTTCGTTAAATCGCTTGAGTGGTGGTACTGATAGCAATCGGGTGGCGCTGCGTATTTTATATTAAAGAATTTATAAGTAACATTCCCATAGGTCTGGTTGGATTAAATCGTCCTTAAAATCATGTGATGCGCAATCTCGAAAAATCACAGCTGATGGCTTATCAAATCCATTATTTGTTGCGCTATCCCAGCAAAAAATAATTCAAATGAAAGCTATTAGATTCTTTTGGAAACTGGCTCTGATGTGCGTAGCTCTCGTGTTTTCTGGGACTTTTCTCGCTGCGCAAGTTAATTCCAAATCAGTTCGGATCCCATATCACACCTCTTTAAGAAAAAATACTGACAGTGGCGGAACCGCATTAGTGGATGGGGAGGTATATTTCAAATTGGTCATTTACAGTGGCGTTATCACGGATGATTCGACTTGGGAACCGGTTTGGAGTCCGAATCCCGGATACATTACCGGATTGGATCCGGATAGAATTGATCCAGTTCCAGAACCCACAAACTTCATCAAGGTGGATGTCGATCGTGGTGTGGCTTCGGTGGGAATCGGGGACGACACGATCACCGTCTGGTCTGCCACCGACACAGAATTGACCGCAGTTCCAGATGGCGGTGGAGATCCTGAAATTGTCACCATGGACCCATTAACGGCATCGATGTTTGAAGGCGGGCATTTCTACCTGAAAGTCTGGTTGAGTGAGGATGGAACCACATTCAATGAGTTGAGCCCGGATGTGACAATAATGGGAACAGCAATGGCATTGAGGGCTTCAGTTGCGGAAGAGGTAGTGGATGGAGCGTTGACCAAGGAAGCCATGGAGACCGACCTGAAGGATTTGCTGACTCAGTTGGAGACATTTTCTCAATACATGGATCAGGTGGCGGTGACGGCGGATAACGACTCTGACTCCGGTTTGACGGGTCTCGGTTTTGAAGTCGTTAAAAGTTTTCCCGCAGATCCATGGGAAAATGTGACAGCGACTGATGAACCCACGGGAAGATTGAATCATCAAGCCACATGGACCGGGACTCAGCTGTTGGTTTGGGGCGGGCGTTCCTCCAACAGTGGATTTCGAATGGGAACCGGGGCTATTTTTGATCCGGATACATCCTCTTGGGAAACAATGAGTCCGAGATCGCCATATCGGCGCCTGGACCGGATCGAAATGGATCATTTGGGGCGGTGTCAGTGATGATGATATTTTGAAAGACGGCGCAATCTTCGACCCCGCGGGCAATTCCTGGAGTACCATGGCCTCAGCTCCTGCTGAAATGGAAGCCAGACTGGACTTCGCCAGCGCCTGGACGGGTAGTCACCTGGTGATCTGGGGTGGACGGTCCACAGGCGGGATGCTGGATGATGGCTTTGTGTATGATTCTGAGGGAGATTCCTGGGAACAACTTCCGGCGTATCCCGGAACGGCCGTTTTCGATGTTTCAGGAGCCTGGGTAGACGGGAAATTCATGGTTTGGGGAGGGCAGTCCGGATCCGGTTATCTGGATGAAGGTTATTATTTCGATCCTACGCCAAGCTGGACAGGCGGTAGCTGGACAGCCATCAGCAGCTCAGGCCTGACCGCCAGGGCCGCTCACACTGCAATGGCTTCCGACACTCAGGTTTTAATCTGGGGGGGAAGACAAGGAACTTCCACGGTTTACAGTGATGGCGCTTTGTGGAATCCATCAGATAATACCTGGACCACTTTAGGAGCAAACGATCTGACAATTGGGGCGGCTTACGACTCCATGAGCGCCTGGACAGGTAGTGAGTTTTTCATTTTTGGTGGGCGGAGCAGTTCAGGGGTGAGTGGGAACTCATTCTTTTATGATCCAGCATCATCTACCTGGCGGGATGATCCGGACTCTACCCCTGATGGCCGTCATGGAGCATCAGTGGTCTACGCTTCGGGTCGTAAAGAGCTAATCCTGTTTGGGGGAGAAACCAGTGTGGGTGGAGGTGGTTTAAACGATATCTGGACAGTGACGGATGAAAAAGGATTATATCTTTATAGGAAATCCGCACCATGAAGAGTCTAATTCAAAAACTGAGCCTGACTATCATAGCGTTGGGGACTCTCGGACTTTCCCAGAGAGCTTTCTCGGACCACATAACTTTTTCGACAGGAAGTGGAGTTGGGTCTCTAACGGGAACCCATGGCGCAGGAGACTCTACTCTGTTGAGCGCAACGCAGCAATCCGGAGGAGTGTTCCAGGCAGGGTCGGGCGTTGGAAATCACGATGTTGAGAATTTTATTGATGCCAGCGCGCGAGCAGTTCAAACCCATATTTTTTATAACAACAGCGTTCATGATGAAATGAATCCAGCTGCTAATGTTAATGATGACGCAGCCATTGCCACGGATAAGTTCTTGTTCAGACAAGGCTCTACCCCTGATTTTTCGAATTACTCCAGTTATTCAAAGGGGATCAACGGAATCATCATGGATTTTGTTAACTTGGAGATAAATCCAACTTCGGATGATTTTGCCTTTAAAGTCGGGAATTCAGATAATCCCCAAAACTGGACTGATGGCCCAGCTCCCGTTTCGGTGAATATCAGGGAGAATGAGGGACTCAATGGAAGCGATCGGGTTACTATTATTTGGGCAGATGCAGCCATAAAATCGCAGTGGCTGGAAATCCAACTCATTGGTGGATCAGGAGCTGGGTTTTTACTAGACGATTATTATTATTTTGGAAATGCCGTTGGTGAAACTGGTGATGAAGCTTTAGCTCAAGTCAATGCTGTAGACTTATTGCGAATCAGGTCCAACCCGATCGGCATTTTCGACGAAGGGGCTTCGGTTGAGAACAGGTACGACATAAACCGTGATGGCTTTGTGAATGCCCAGGATTATTTGATTACAAGGTCCAATCCTACGAGTCTGCTGAATGGTTCCGCTTTAAGTCTGACCCCAATGCAAATTTCAGAATGAAACCCTCGTCGACCATGAAAATGCAAAGTTTTGTCTGTTCGTGTATTACTGCGCTGATTTTTTTAATCCCAAATTTTAAAGCCAGCAGCCAACTAACTATATCTCTTGGAGGAGATGGGGGTGGAGTTTCGCTCACCGAAAACCAGGCAGAACAAGTTTTTGACATTTTCTTTTTTGGCTCAGGTCAGTCAGTTGGCGGAGCTAATTTACGGATTCAAATTGGAGAGACCGGACAAGATGCTCCTGAGATTCAAAGCCTGGACCTGATTGGCTCCGTTTCGTCAACCACTTTCTGGACCGGAAATAACCAAGGACAGATTTTAACCTATTCCTCCAACAATCAATCTGCTGAAGGATCTGTAACTACTTCAGACGCAGAACCTACCTTTATCAGCGCACCTAGCGATCCGGTGACTTTTGCCCGAGTTACAGTGGACGGCACTGGCTTTTCAGCAGGACAGACTTTTCAGGTGTATTTTGAAAATATTCTGGGTAATAGTCTTTTGGATACACAGATCCTGGATCCGTCTGGAGTTGAAATCTCTACCAGCTTTGGATCATCCTCAATTACCTTTACGCCTGTTCCTGAACCCAAAGATGGAATTCTTTTGATTGGTTTATTTCTGGTTGCATGGAGCTACCAACAAAGCAGGAAAGCAACTCAATCAGCATCCGATAGAGGTTGAATCGAACAAGCTCCGATTCACTGAGATTTGGCTATAGATCTATTGAATTGTAAAATCCTGAGTTAACCAAAAACTCCTGCAGTTCATTTTTACTGACTCCAATTCGATCCGCTGCATTTAAAAGATCGCTTGCTAAAGCAGAAAACCGGCCGCTACGCGTTGTATTTGTCATACCCATGACATCGAATGGATGCAGTGCATGCAATTGTTCACTGGACCATTTTTGAAACTTTTGCTCCCACCCAGGTTCATTTGTATCAGGCAAGGAATCAATCAGATTTTCAAAACTCAATCTGAATTCCGGCTTTTGGCTAAGTAGAAATCCTTCAGCTTGCTCAGGCCGGTGCAATCTTCTCATGATTTCCGAATAACTGGCCGCAACAAAGTAAAATCGTGTCAGAGCTTGAAATACCCGAGGCTTGTCCAGGTTCAGTAACATTTTCGCAACGAGTTTGGCTGTAATATTTGATTCATCTCTGGTTTGGTAGCTGTATTGGTTGATGGATCTGTAAAAATCCTCGCTCCCAACAAAATCAGATCCCGGATTGATTGACTTCAAGATGCTTCCCAGTCTCTGAATTCCCAGCAACGTCAACGGAAAGCCAGATGACAATAAAGGATCAATAAAACTGGCAGCGCTGGGAAGTAGTGTCCAACATTTGGATCCGTGGATCCCCGTTATTTTAGATGAAAAGTAAGGTAAAGGATTCGCTGAACTCCAATCGCGAATCCTGTTGGAACCATGAAATAAGTCCCCCAGGCTTAGGTATTTTTTCAGGGTGTTATCCCATAATCCGTATCCAGGATGCTTCGTGTCAGTAAATGAGGATATTTCATTAACGCTACTTTGTTTTATCGAAAGTCCCGCGCTGGTCACTCCATTATTGAACCTCAGCGCCCACATCCATCCTTCATTGAATATATGATGAACAGCCGCATCATCTACAGGGAAGGGCAAAAGATCCGGGTTTTGGTATTCGTCAGGATGTAGATCCTTCCATAAGGGCACATTTCGAAAATGCGAGAAGATACCGATTGTAGTTGGATAAAAATCCGGTGAAGCCTCTGGAATAGGCAACAATTTTGCCAACGCTCCCCTCGGACCAGTTGCATCGATAATCCAGGGAGCTCTCCATTGAACTATTCTTCCATCAGACATTCGCCCGCAGAGATTCCAGAGATTTTCTGAAAATTCATCCACTGAAATGAGGTTGAAATGGTCCAGATAATAGACTCCTTCCTCAATTGCAGCGGATGTCCATGCCTGATCCAGGTCTTCTCGATACCAGTGTGTATCAGCAAGCCCGTCGTGAGGTGAAGCGGATATCAGCCATTCATTTTGATCGTTGCGGCGCCATGGCCTTTGAGGTTGGTGATGGAAAAACGAAAAACCTCTTTTAAGTCCACAAGTGATTTGCGGATTCGATTTCTGCCAACGAGTATAGGAACTGAAGTTTTTAAGGTTGGATAAAGAAAATTCTTCAGAGATTTCTTCAAGCAGAAGATTGGTCAGCGGTGTGGTTGACTCGCCGATCGCAAACCGTGGATGAGCCGATTTTTCGAGGAGCCCGACTTTGAATCCCAGTTTTGCTCCTATACGAGCCAAAAGGGCGCCAGCAAAACCGGCGCCCATAATGAGCAAATCAAAATGACTTTCAGAGTTTTCAAGATGAAGAACCCTGGACTCCAAATCGGCAGACCTCACTTGCCTCCAAATGAACTCCGCCCAAAACTACTACTTCTGACAGAACTCGAAGACGACCTGCCAAATCCACCGGAACGAGTCGAGGAAGACTTGGGGCGCGATTGTTGAGTCACTTTAGTCTGGAATGATTTTTGAGCGGTTGTCGGATTACTCAAAGGCGCTTTGATTTTTGTCGCGGTTTTGTTTGCATTGGGTGATTGAATACGGCTGGAGGTAGCGCCTGTGCTGGAACTGGAACGACCAAATCCACCAGTTCCGGAAGGCTTTTGAGCATTGGCGTTACTGGAGAATGTCTTCTTCGTAGAACTTGAATTATTGACAGACTGACGCACAGGAGCGGAAGGAGTCTGCCTTTGCTGTGAATAAGTCTGAACCTTGCTGCGATACTGAGAAGTAGGCACTCGACTGTATCCTGCGCCATAATAGGTAGGATAATTGCCGTATCCGTACGGAGAGTGGTAAGCAGGACGATCAAACGCTCCAAATAACCAGGCTGTGACCAATACATCACTTAAATCGAAACGACTGTGATAAGAGTAGCCTGGACCATAAATGTTCTGGTTGCCGTAAGTGTTAACAGCGACTTTTTCCTGCTCTTTGACAAGTTCAATCGTTGCAATTTCCTGCACATCACCCGGAGCTACCTCAACCGTGAAAGAAAAACCTTTATGTTGCTCCGTGCCGTACTCAGTCACTTTGACGTAATCAACAACCCCATTCGCATCCAGGTCCAGATTGTTGATGCTGCCACTGGTGTTCAAACGTTTCTCCAGTTCTGAGGCATCTTTCACTTCCTTGACCAGCAGAGTGAGCGCTTTGAGGTCTAGTCCCTCCGCTGCGGTCGTTTGCGTAGCTGTCGTTGTGGTGTTTGTTGCGTACTGGTAATGGTACCTGGATGCATTATCGCAGCCCATGCCCAGAAACAAAAAGGACAACAGACTGACAATCGAACTAATCTGAAAAAGGCGCTTTAATTTCATGAGACTCCTAAACTCTCTACCATTTTTAACGGATCGTCAATGAATCAACTTGAAACCCCTCGATTTAAGAATCTGAATTTTTTATTGCTCCATTCAATATCTGAATTAATTTTCATGAAAAGCGCGACTTATTCACACAAAATCAACCCGGAGCGAATCCAATTCGCCCTTTAATACCCTGTTTCTTATGGAAAACTCTAACGAACAAGCCATCCAAAGAAATGAATCGCATGGTCCATCTCATCAACAGCGATCAAATTCAGAAAAATCTTCAAATTTGAGCCGAGAAGAACAGCTTGCTCAGTTCGAAGAAGCTTTAAAAGAGGAAGACTGGGGTCATCAACCGTGTTGAATTCCCCAATCCTGCTCACCACCTATCCTTCTTTTTTGCGGCTCCAAATATAATGGAGCCGCTTTTCCAATTCTATTGCCAGGCCAATCATTAATGCTACCAGCGCGATCTGAGCCCAGGAACCTAATTTTAGTGGCTCAGTCTCGAATATATTGTTCATCCACGGGGTATAAGTAAAAATAATTTGCGCCACAATTACAGATCCAATCCCGATCCATACAGCTTTGGAGTTTGTTAGTGAATCAATCCATGTGCCAGATCCGGGAGCTGCCCTGACTATCAGTAAATAAACAACCTGCAAAGCAACCAGTGTATTCACAACAATAGTCCTCGAAACTCCCAGGTCATTGTTGATTCCACGGCTCCAAACAAAAATTCCGAAAACACCAGTGACCACCATCATGGACACGAAAGCAACCTGCCAGGCGACTCTTCCGGTGAGCAATGGGTCCGCGGCTAGTCGTGGAGCCCTGCTCATGATGTTCTTCGCAGCCGGATCAAAGGCCAGGGTGAGCCCCAATGTCACTGCTGTAATCATGTTCACCCACAATATCTGAGCGGCTGTGACGGGAAGAGATAAACCAAATATTAACGCTGCCAGAATCGTACAAGCTTCTCCTCCGTTCGTCGGTAAGGTCCAGGCAATCACCTTTTTCAAGTTTTCATATACAATTCGACCTTCCCGGACGGCAGCGACAATGGAAGCAAAGTTATCATCTGCCAATGCCATCTCAGCCGCTTCTTTAGCTGCTTCGGATCCTTTCTTACCCATTGCTATGCCAATATCAGCTCGCTTCAAAGCCGGCGCATCATTGACTCCATCCCCTGTCATCGCGATCACTTTCCCACGCTTTTGCAAAGCTTCTACAAGGCGAATCTTGTGTTCCGGGCTGGTTCGCGCAAAGACCTGAGCTTCATTAGCGGCTTTCTCAAGTTCCTCTTCATCCATTTTATCCAGGTCTTTTCCTTCAAGAGTCTGGATGGTATCAGCCAGGCCAATGGATTTTGCAATCCCGGTGGCAGTTGCGGCATGATCCCCGGTAATCATTTTAATTCCAATGCCTGCCTCACGACATAATCTGGCAGCTTCAGCCGCTTCCTGTCTGGGCGGATCCATCAAACCCACAATACCCACCAGCTCCAGGCCGTTTTCGGTTTCTTTAAACTCCACGTCCCCTTGTCCTGAATTCATCGACTTTCTGGCAAAAGCTAGCGCTCGCAGGCCCTCTCCAGCCATCGCTTCCACTTTATTCTGCCAGTAATCCAAATCGTAATTTGAACCATCAGCAACTCCTTGACACATGGACAGGACACGTTCAGGTGCGCCTTTGACCATTAAGTAGTTGTGACCTTCATGATCGTGGCAGAGAACGGCCATAAATTTGTGCCTGGAGTCGAATGGAATTTCATCAGTTCGGTTCCATGTTTTTCTCTCCTGATCCGGATCCAGACCGGCTTTCATCGCCATTGTCACCAACGCCCCTTCCATTGGATCTCCATGAGTTAACCAGTCAGATCCATCCGTTTTTTTCTCCAGGGTTGCGTCATTGCAAATCAAAGCGATACGCGCCAACTCGGTAATTCCGTTGTTGGTTGAAGCGTCTATGGACTGGCCATTCAGAAGTAAATCTCCATGTGGCTCATATCCAACCCCGGTCACTTCAATCTCCTGGTTCGAAGTCACGAGTCGGGTCACGGTCATTTCATTTCGAGTCAAAGTGCCGGTTTTGTCTGAGCAAATAATTGAAACCGACCCCAGGGTTTCCACTGCTGGTAAACGACGAATAATCGCATTACGGGCTGCCATCCTCCTGACGCCAATAGCCAGGGTAATGGTCATGACAGCCGGCAAACCTTCCGGAATCGCCGCAACAAAAAGCCCAACCACCGGCATGAATGCCTCACTGAACGGCATCTTCCTCCCAAAGTAAGCGCCCAAAAATGCCAATACGGAAACAATCGAAATAACCGCAGTAATTTGCCTCCCAAATGCGTCCATTTTCCGAAGCAATGGTGTTTTCAAACTCGGCGTGGACTGGATCAATGCGCTGATTTTACCCAGTTCTGTTTTACCTCCAGTTGCTACCACAACTCCCATCCCATGTCCCTGTGTAATGAGGGTCCCGGAAAACACCATGCTGACTCGATCCCCCAAAGGCGCTTTTTCATTGACCAGCTCCGTGGACTTATTCACCGGAACCGATTCTCCGGTCAGAGCCGCTTCCTGGGAACTAATTCCTTTCGATCGAATCATTCGAATGTCTGCCGGGCAGCGATCCCCAGCTTCCAATGCGACAATATCACCTGGTACCAGACACTCAGCAGAAACAGTGCGGCGTTGACCATTTCGAAACACTGAAGCTTTTGGATCCAACAAATCCTGGATCGCCTCCAGAGCCTTCTCTGCTTTTCCTTCCTGAATAAAACCGATCCCTGCATTGATAATCACCACCGCCAGGATTACCGCTGCATCAACCCAGTGGCTCATACCCGCAGCGATCACAGCAGAAAGCAGCAAAACATAGATCAGGACATTATTCAGTTGATCAAAAAAACGTTTGAAAGCGCTTCGTCCTGGATTGGACGGGAGGCGATTATACCCATGTGTTTCCAATCGGCGTCTGGCCTCGGCTGGATCCAGACCTTCAGGAGTCGATTGACACCGCTCTAGAGCCTCCTCGCTGGAAATTGCATGCCAGTTTTGAAACTCAGTCTGAGACTTTGACTGGCCAGAAGTGGATTTTGAATCTAGAGAATCCGCTGCTTTCATCATTGAACATTCATTAAAAACGAGTCGATTTAAAACTACACCATTCTGTGTGGAATGTGAAGAAACGAAACTGATTCCCTGATCGCATTAATATTATTTAAGTTACGAATTAAGAAGCATGATTAAAGAGTTCAGAAAAATAATCTGACAAACCTGCTCATCCCAATCACTTAGCGGCTTTGCGTCTTAGCGTGAAAATAAAAATCTCCGCCCCAAGGGGCGGGGAATTAGACTCTCTTTCGATTAAAGAAGGGTGGCTCTTCACAGTTCAGTTCAAATTCAATACTGGCTCCACTCGCCGAACTGGGGCTCATCGGCGCCGGGGCTCCACGCACTATCAATTGTACTCATTCTGGACAGTGAAGCAGAAAATTCTCTCGCAGCTTAGCAGGATTTATAACTATAAGTGAATACTCGTTTAAACCCCATAGTTTCAAAATTGAGATTGATAATGATTAAGAACAAACGCCGGAAATCTATCGATTCCGGCCAATTAAACCAAATCTGGAAGCTGCCTTCCCGATCACTCATAGGCGCTGCTCTGATCTGCTTGGCATGTTCCGGGCAAGCCCAACTTCCTGAGGGGGTGATTCCTCCGATGAATCCCGAAAGCGTCAAATTTCAAGCGAAACCCTCGCCTGAAAAACTGACCGTTGAGCAAGGGGACAGTATTGTCATCATCGGATCAGGCATGGCGTCGCGGATGAACCATTTTCCTTACTTCGAAACAGAAGTCTTTTTGCGTTTTCCGGATAAAAACATCACAATCCGAAACATGGGCGACGAAGGGAACACCCCCGGATTTCGTCCTCATCCGGGGCGGAATCAGGATAAGCAATACGCATTTCCAGGAGCCAAAGAACTGCTGCCACAGGAACTGCAGGCCAACTCCAATCCGGTCGGGCATTTCGAAACCCCGGATCAATGGCTGACCCGTCTCGGCGCGGACACGATCATCGCTTTCTTTGGCTACAATTCTTCATTTGGAGGTCCGGATGATGTGGATCGGTACAAGAAGGAGCTCGAAGCATTTATTCGTCACACCCTATCGCAGAAGTATAACGGCGAATCTGTTCCCCAACTGGCGCTGGTTTCTCCAACTGCCATGCTGGATCTGTCCGATGAATTCAGTCAACCGGATGTCACTGTCGGTAACGAAAATCTTCAGCTATATGCTGAGGCAACCCAGGAAGTCGCCGAAGCTAACGGAGCGCTGTTCGTAGATGCATTTTCACCTTCCTTGTGGTGGGATAGCGATCTGACTGTGGACGGAGCGTTGCTGAATGATGCTGGATACCAAAAGCTGGCTCCAATGCTGGCAGATGAGATCTTTGGTGAGACTGAAGTGGACGAAAGCAAGCGGGAAGCCGTCCATGCCGCTGTGGTTGAAAAAAATTTCACCTGGCTTAACGATTTCAAAATCCCGAACGGAGTCCACGTTTATGGTCGTCGTTACAATCCTTTTGGACCTGACAACTATCCTTATGAGTTAAAGAAAACTCGCCAGATGACCGAGAACCGTGACCAGGCCATTTGGGCTACTCTGAAGGGAGAGAACTTCGATCTGGCAGCTGTCGATGCCCAAACCATTGAATTGCCTCCCGTTGAAACCAACTACCGTCCCAGCCGAAAAAACGGAACGGTTGAATACCTGGACGGCGATCTGGCTAAAACCAAAATCGAGACTGCCAAAGGTTATAAAATCGAACTATTCGCTTCAGAGCAGACTTTTCCGGATTTAAAAAACCCGGTCCAAATTGCGTTTGATAATAAAGGCCGACTCTGGGTGGCGACAATGGAAAGCTACCCGCATTACCGAATTGGTGATCCTCGTCCAAAAGATAAACTGCTGATTTTGGAAGACACCGACAAAGACGGCGTGGCTGATAAACAAACAGTTTTTGCCGATGACCTGCATATTCCAATTGGTTTCGAGATTTCACATGATGGCGTGTACGTCTCCCAAAGCGGAAGCCTGGTACGCCTTCAAGATACAAACGGTGATGACCATTACGATGTTTATGAGCTACTCCTGAGCGGCTTTGACGATCATGACACCCACCATGCGATCTCAGCATTCTGCGCAGACCCAAGTGGCGCATTCATTATGTGTGAAGGTGTATTTCTTCATTCCAACACTGAGAGCGTTTATGGTCCGGAGCGCGCCACCAACGGTGGATTTTGGCGTTACGATCCACAGCGCCGACACATCCGGCGATATTCTCAATTCTCCATCCCGAACCCATGGGGGGTTGCCTTTGATGAATACGGTCAGGACTTCTTTTTGCACACCTCCGGCACCAGCATGTCATGGATGTTGCCCGGCGCTTTGAAAGCTCGTTACGGAGCCAATCTCCGCGCGCCGGATATCATTACCAGCAACAAAGTTCGTCCAACTTCGGGTATTGAATTCATCTCAAGCCGACATTTCCCGGATGATGTACAAGGTGATATTTTGCTCAATAATGACATTGGATTCCTTGGAGCCAAACAGCATCGTCTGATTGAAGATGGTACCGGATTCACCACTGAGTACGTGCAGGATTTGTATGTTTCCGAGGACCTTAACTTCCGTCCGGTCGATCTGGAGTTTGCTCCTGATGGATCACTCTATGTCGCTGACTGGCAAAATGCTTTGATCGGTCACATGCAGCATAACGCACGTGATCCGTTGCGCGACCACGAACACGGTCGTATTTACCGGGTGACTTACCCGAGTCGACCATTGGTCGAGCCGGCGCAAATCGACGGAGCCTGCATCGACCAACTGCTTTCCAATCTGGCTCTGCCGGAATACCGAACTCGATACCGCACTCGTCGTGAGCTGCGTGGACGTGATGCCGATGAAGTCGCCACCGCAGCCAGCGCCTGGGCAGCAAAACAAACCGACGACCGTTTGAAGCTGGAAGCCCTGTGGGTGACATGGGGAGCGGATCACCTGGATGCAGACCTTTTGGCTGAACTTTTGAAATCTGAAGACCACCGCATCCGAGCAGCAGCCGTTCGTGTAGCTCGATATAACGATCACAAACTGCCGAACCTGACAGAAATTCTCTCCACAGCAGCGGATGACGGACATGGTCGTGTGCGTTTGGAAGCTGTCACAGCTGCCACCTACCTTCCGGCTCAAGAAGGCGAAGCGGTATTGACGATAGCCAAAGCCAAAGAAGTGGATTCCAAAATGGAACAATCCTTCCGATTTGCAGCCAACGTCTTCTCCGGAGCCGCCGTCAAAGGTGAAAAAGCGGAGAAAGTTGTGGCTCCAAAACATCTGGAGGGAATTGATGCAGAGCGATTTGTCAAAGGCGCCGAAATCTTCCTGCGCGATGGACATTGCGCGACTTGTCACCAGAAAGACGGCAAAGGATTACCTGATGCCGGCTTTCCACCAATTGCTGGAACTGACTGGGCCAATGGGGATCCGAAACGTTTGATTAAACTAACATTGAACGGACTGATTGGCCCGATAGAAGTCCAGGGCAGAACTTATCCTGGACAAGTCCCGATGACACCATTTGGCAAATTATTGAACGACGAAGAAATTGCATCCGTTTTGACATACGTCCGCAATTCATTTGGTAATCAATCCAGCCCGATTCAACCTGAACAGGTGAAAACTGTCCGTGAAAACACTCAGGACAAGGACGGATTATACAGTCCCGAAGAGTTGTTGAAATAGGGTCAAGTGATTCGAGAAAGTGGGTTCTGATTTTGGTAACCCATGATTGATGAGCGTAAGTGCGAACAGGTGTTCGCTCTTGCGCTCGTTTTCATTCAACCCCATTGATATTCCAAAGACGGCGTTTTTGTTTTCTGATCTTCAGTTCGATCGACCCAATTAACCCCTAACCAGGCTTGCCGGAGTTCTGCCAGTGGTTTAATCTTGCGCCACTTTATGGCAATTAACCAGACAGCGGCCAGATTTCTCTTATCTCAATTGAGACAGGGGATTCGTCTAGATCGTACTTTGATGATCGGCAGACAGTCATTGCTGGTTAGTCCGAAAGATCTCTTCTTTCTTGGAAAGCAATCTGGTTTTTCGGGATCAAATTACAATCGTGAAGAGTTCGAAGAGGCGGTGGCTTGTGATCCTTACTTCACCGAACCCTGGTTGAAAAAGCTTGGAGCGGTCGAAGTAAGGTCTCTGGATGGATCAGATTATGAAGGCGCAGAATGGGTGCATGATTTGAACCAACCCATACCAGAGCAGTGGAAAAACACTCAGGATCTGGTTTTGGACTTTGGGACATTGGAGCATATATTCAACGTTCCTCAGGCGTTAAAGAACTATATACAGCTTCTAAGCCTGAACGGTGATTTGATTATTGGGACAGTAGCCAATAATTTTTGTGGTCATGGATTCTACCAGTTCAGCCCTGAATTCTTTTACCGAACTCTGACAGAGTCAAATGGCATGGAAATTCTAAGGGTAGCGCTGGTTGAGGATGATGTGGTTTGGGGAGGAGCGCTGGGGTACAAGTCGCCGGTGTTTATCAATGGACCTTTTTACGACGTGAGAGATCCGGATGAAGACAAGAC
>JAUIHU010000021.1 GCA_030432175.1 Verrucomicrobiia bacterium
GAGTCGATGATGTTCGGGTAGATTCCGGAAATTTTCTCTGGATCAAAATAATTCACTCCAACATAGAAGTGGATCGGAGCAATCGGAACGCCTTCCTCAACCAGAATGCTTTCGGCTTCCTTTAGCAGAGCGCTACGCTTTTCTGGGTTTAACTGACGGTTAGCTTCATTAATCAGACGATCGTATTCTGAGTTGCTCCAGCCTGTTCTGTTGTTACGGTTGTCTGTTTGGAAGAGGTCCAGAAAAGTATTTGGATCATTATAATCCCCAATCCAGCTGCTACGGGAGATGTCGTATTCGAGCGCTGATTGAGCGGCAAGGTAGGCCTTCCATTCCATGCGTTTGAGTTCGATTTCGATACCTAAAATTTCTTTCCACATTTCCATCAACTCGACAGCGATTTTGTCATCCGTTTTGCCCCCTCCACCGGATGCTGCATTAAAGAGGTAAACCATTTTGGGAAAACCTTCACCATTGGGGAATCCGGCGTCAGCGAGTAATTGGCGCGCTAATTCCGGATGATGATCCAAGCCTTCTGGTGATTTATAATTCGGGAGTCCGGGAGGACAGAAATGATCAGCGACCTGCTCACCGCCTTTCAATGTGCGTTGAATGATGCGTTCCTTGTCCAGAGCCAAAGTCAATGCTCTGCGAACTCGCGCATCATCCAGTGGAGGTCGCGTGGTATTGTATCGCAGGAAAAATGTGCCGAGGTAATCGAAGCGATGGAAGTCGGGGCGTTTTAATAAAATATCGAGCAGTTCGTTTGGGATCAGTGTTTTGTCCCAAACCACATCGGCGCGTCCACTTTCATACAAATTCAAAGCCGTGTTGGGGGACCCGATCGCCAACAGATCGACGCGTTCAGTTTGTGTGTTGGATTGATCCCAGTAGTAGGGATTTTTTTTCAACTCGATCCGATCATTCACTTTCCAGTTCAGAATCGTGTAAGGTCCGCTGGTAGGTAGTGGACGTTGGTGCACCCATCTTTCCTCCATGGACTCTATGATAAAGTTGGGGGTAATGGCATAAGTCCAGAAAGCGCAGAGTTCCAGAAAGAAAGGAGTCGGCGCGCGTAATCGGACTTCGACTGTCTGGTTATCGACCGCTTTGACGCCGACGGAAGATGGGTCAGCGCTTTCACCTCGATTAAACGCTTCGGCGTTTTCAATAAAATACAACTGACCGGAATAAGCGCTGGCGGTTTCCGGGTTCAGAACACGGATCCAAGAGTCCACGACATCCTGTGCAGTGATCGGGCGCTCCTTCCACCAACGAAGTCCTGGGCGTAAATGAAATGTGTAAGTCCGGCCGTCTTCCGAGAGAGTCCAATTCTCTGCCAGCCCGGGAATCGCGGCGCCGGTTTTTGGGTCAATCCGCGTCAGTCCTTCAAAGAGTGATGAAACAATTCGGCCGTCTGCCTGGGAAGTGACCAGGGCTGGATCCAGTGACTCCGGGTCGGGTCCGTTGATTACCGTCAGAACTTCCGGCTCCGGACGGCCTTCAATCCCACAACCGTTGATCAGTAGGCACAAGAGTGCGCACGCTATCGCCAGCGAAATATGTTTGATCCAGGAAAAGGAAGGAAATGGATTTGGGATTGGGAGGATCATTTTGATTCCGGGGAATAGAATTGAACGCAAATCGGGTTGGGAACTTTCAACAGTCTGGATTGGTAGATCAGCCCGCCGGTGGCTGGATTGATTTTGAAGACGGAGACTGTGGAAGTGTCTCTACAGGCAACCAGCGCCCATTGTCCGGTTGGGTCCAGATTGAAGTGGCGAGGCCAGGCTCCGCGAATGGATTCATTTTCGACCCAGGTAAGTTGACCGTTGCAGTCATCAATTGCAAAAACGGTGATCGAGTCGTGACCTCGATTAGCGGCGTAAAGGAATTTACCGGTTGGGTGAATCCGGATTTCTGAGGCTTTGTTGGGGATTTCTTTATCTTTTTCACTGAGCGTTGGGATCGTCTGAAACGCTTTGAGTGATCCGGTGTTTGGATCAAAATCAAATCCCGTGACGCTGAGAGTCAATTCGTTCAGGACATAGCCACGATTTCCTTCTGGTGAAAACGCAAAATGTCGTGGACCTCCCCCTAAAGGCGCTTTACCTGCGCCGACTCTTTGCAGGGTGATTTTTTTGGAATCAAAATCGTAAACTACCACCTCATCCGTTCCCAGGTCCGGAACTAACACAAACTTATTGCTCGGATCCGTCCCGATCCAGTGAGGGTGAGGCGCCTCCTGACGGGCAGCATTGATCGAAGATCCGGAATGAGTTGCAGTGGAAGTGGCGGGTAATAGCGCGCCGTTGGAGTCCAGTGGTAGCGCAGAAATGGATCCGCCAGAATAGTGAGCCACAAAAACAGCGGAGCCGTCTCGGGAGACTGCCACATGAGTGGGGCCGTTGCCGGCGCTGGATTGGGAATTGATTCGGGTGAGTTCGCCGGATTGTGGATTGATATTGAAAGCGATGATTTCTCCTGACGAACCGGCGGGGCGACTCGTAGAATACAAACGTGGCTGAGTGGGGTGAATTGCCAGAAAACCAGGACTGTTCACCTCTGCCGCCAGAGAAACTTCGGATGTTTCGCCCGTTTCCAGATCGATTTGGGATCGGTAAATACCCTGGGATTCTCCGGAAGTGACCGTTCCGAAATAGATCCAGGCTTTTTCAGCCGCTGTCGCATGCGCGCTCACCAAGCCCAATCCAAGCAGAGTGCGAAGAAAAAGAAACTTCATAGCGTCATCATAAACTGATTAGGAGAGGATGAAAAGAGAAGCGGAGCGCATTTGAATGCGGCTGGGTATGATTCCTGAAACTACTGATTTTTCACGCGAAGGCACAAAGACGCAAAGAAGTGAGAAAAGTTCTGGATTGGCTCGCCCGGTTTGCTCAACATGGCATTCCGGAACGCTCCTCGGCTTCCGGGATTGTCGCCGACTACCAGCATGATGAAAGCCAAGATTATCATTACTCCGAAGAAAGCGGTTTTGGATCCGCAGGGCCTGACCGTGCAGCACGCGCTGCAACAAATGGGATACACCGGTGTGTCCGAAGCCCACATTGGGAAATACATTGAGTTGGAACTGGACGAAACAGATGAAGAAGCCGCGCGTGGAAAAGTAGACGAAGCCTGCCGTCGATTTCTGAGTAATCCGGTTATTGAAGAATATTCCTTTGAATTGGAAGCCTGATTAATATTGCGATGAAGGTAGCTGTTCTTCAATTTCCGGGATCCAACTGCGATCAGGACTGCGTGCATGTCATGAAAAACGTCATGGGTGTCGACGCGCATTTGGTTTGGCACAAATCTTCCGAGCTGGGAGGGGTGGATGCGGTCCTGGCGCCCGGAGGATTCAGTTATGGAGATTATCTGAGGTCTGGGGCCATAGCGCTGTTCAGTCCGGTGATGGGAGCTGTGCGAGAGTTTGCGGATCAAGGAGGTTTGGTGCTGGGGATCTGCAACGGGTTTCAGATTTTATGTGAAGCGGGTTTATTGCCAGGGGCGATGGTGCGTAACCGGTCCATGGAATTTGTATGCGCGCCAACATTAATTCAAACCCAGTCCCTGAACAGTCCGTTTACCTTCAAGACACCCACTGATCGACCGGCTCGGATTCCGGTAGCGCACATGGATGGTTGTTATGTGGCGGAGCCTCACACACTGGATGAGTTGAAAAAGCACGATCAGATTCTCTGGAAATATGTCGATAACTCCGGACAGTGCGTTCCGTCGGCAAACCCCAATGGGTCCGTTGAGAATATCGCCGGTGTTTGTAACCGTGAGGGGAACGTAGCGGGATTGATGCCGCATCCGGAGCGCGCTTGTGAACCGGTATTGGGAATGACAGACGGGAAATGGATTTTTGAAAGTCTCTGTGCAGCGGTGAAGGGTGGCTTCCAACGTCGATCCGCCGCCTGACCATCTCATTCCGCACTGGTGATACGATTGATTAAAAGCTACAACCTGATTGCTGACCGCCCAGCCACTTTGTTCGATGAAATTTCCAGATCCAGAAATCACACCTGAAGTCATAGCAACCCACGGACTCACCGAAGAAGAATTCAACCGTATCGTTGAAATTCTTGGAAGACGCCCTAACTACACCGAGCTGGGCGTTTTTTCGGTGATGTGGAGTGAACACTGTTCCTATAAAAATACGCGTCCTTTGTTGAAAGGGTTTCCCACTAAATCCCCGAAAGTCCTGGTCGGAGCCGGAGAGGAAAACGCCGGGGTGATTGATATTGGTGATGGACTGGCAGTGGCCTTCAAAATTGAATCCCACAACCACCCCAGCGCCGTGGAACCTTTCCAGGGAGCGACAACCGGTGTGGGTGGAATTATACGAGATATTTTCACCATGGGCGCCCGACCGCTGTGTGCCATGAATTCACTCCGGTTTGGATCTTTGGAAAATTCTGAAAACCGTCGGATCTTTTCCGGTGTGGTCGCTGGAATCGCTCATTATGGCAACTGCTTTGGGATTCCAACTCTGGCGGGAGAAGTTGATTTTGATCCGTGCTATGAAGGTAATCCATTGGTGAACGCTTTCTGCCTTGGGGCGTTAAGACATGAGCAGATTGCGCGAGGAGCAGCGAAGGGGATCGGAAATCCAGTCTTTTACGTGGGGCCAGCGACAGGACGGGACGGGTTGGCCGGGGCGGCATTTGCTTCACAGGATCTGACCGATGAATCTGCTGAAATGCAACGGGGCGCAGTGCAGGTGGGAGATCCGTTCATGGAGAAGCTCTGCATGGAAGCCTGTCTGGAATTGCTGGCCACGGAAGCCGTCGCAGGAATCCAGGACATGGGAGCAGCCGGATTGACCTGTTCCACCTGTGAGACAGCGGCCCGCGCTGGCACCGGGATTGAAATCGAGCTGACAAAAGTTCCGTTGCGTGGAGCGAACATGTCGCCTTACGAGATCCTCCTTAGTGAATCTCAGGAGCGGATGTTGATTATTGTCAATCAGGGACATGAAGAAGAAGTGAAGCGCATTTTTGATAAATGGGATTTGCCCTGGGCAGAGATTGGGCGAGTGACAGATACCGGTTCGATGGTGGTGAAGTATGAAGGGGAGACCGTTGTCAACATTCCGGCGAAAATTCTTGCCGATGAAGCGCCAATTTATCATCGCGAAGCCAAACGACCTGAGTACCTGGAAAAATCGGATGCAATGACTTTGGCTCAAGCCCCAGAATTGACCGATGTCCATGCGGCTTTGGGCTCTTTAATGTCCAGTCCCGGACTTGCTTCCAAAAACTGGGTTTACCGGCAATATGATCACATGGTTCGTGATGGATCCGCGGTTTGTCCAGGCGCTGATGCGGCTGTTTTGCGGATCAAGACCGACTCATTGCCTCCATTGAAACTCAATGAAGACGGCTCCCCGGACATTGGAACTGAAGTTCCGGAAAAGTATCTTGCCATGACCGTGGACTGCAATGGCGGGTACGTTTATCTGGATCCATACAACGGAGGCATATCCGCCGTTGCAGAAGCGGCGCGTAATTTAGCCTGTGTTGGAGCTAGACCCTTGGGAGTGACGGACAATCTCAACTACGGGAACCCGCACAACCCGGAACTGTTTTATCAACTCAAGGAGTCCATCCGGGGGATTGCCGAAGCCTGTGCATTTTTCGAAGCCCCGGTCACCGGAGGCAATGTCAGTCTTTACAATCAGAATCCAAAGGGGGCCATCGACCCGACTCCGACGATTGCGATGGTTGGAGAACTGGACTCGGTGGAGAATGTTCCCAAGGCCAGCTTTCAGAATCAGGGAGACGTTATCGTGTTACTGGGAGATCCGTTGGACTCTGAAGATGCGTTGCTGGGCCTGGGTGGTTCAGCCTATTGGAAGCAAGTTCATCAACTCAAAACGGGTCGACCGCCGCGTCCGCATTTGGTTCGGGAAAAGAAACTGCATGACACACTGAGGGAGCTGATCAGCAAGGGCATTCTGACGACAGCGCACGATTGTTCCGAGGGAGGTTTGCTGTTTGCTGTTGCAGAAAGCTGTCTTTCTGAAGATGTGGATTTTGTGACTGGGAGAATGGCTGGAGTGGAGCTGGACCTGCGTGAAATTCAGAAAATCTGCAATGGAAGGCTGGATGCCACCCTGTTTGGAGAAACTCAGGCAAGGGTAGTGGTGGCTTTACCGGAGGACCGATTTCAGGAAATGGAAATCATCGCCGAGCGCATGGGAACGCCGTTTCATCGGATTGGTCAAGTGGGTGAAACACTGGTGGTCGAGCATGAGAAACTCGCAGAGACTGAGGGCCCAACGCTTACGGTGCAAGTGGATGAAACTAATTTGGAGTGGGATTTGGCGCGGCTGCGGTCTGATTGGTGGGGAACGATTTCTGATAAAATGAGACTGGCCACCTGATCATTCGTTTAGACAGGAACTGATTTCTGGCAGATAGTTTTATTATGGACCAAAAGCAAAAAAACATACTTATCGTCATTGTTGTCATCGGACTCCTGTTCTGGTTTCTGGTTCCAATTTTAAACCTGTTGAACTTTGCTCTTTTCAGAATTGGGATTCCCATTCTTTGGTTTGCATGCCTTTTCAGCATCTGGACCACCCGGAAAGACACAGGAATTAAGGTACTTTGGACGATTGTTATTTGTTTTTCCTATCTGCTCGGACCCTTGTTCTGGTTTTTCTGGGGAAAACGTAACACTTGAAATCTTTCCGTAACCCAAGTTTAACTTCTTTTGAAATGGATTTGATTCCTCAGCAAAGCTCCGAACGCCCGAAACATTACTGTGGCGTATTTGGTGTATTCGGCAACGAACGCGCCTCACAACTCGCCTATTATGGACTCTATGCGCTCCAGCATCGGGGTCAGGAAAGCGCCGGGATCGTCGCCAGCGATTCCGAAGGCAATTTTACCTTCCACAAAGGCATGGGGTTGGTCAGTCGAGTGTTCAATGAGGAAGCCCTGGATTCATTGAAAGGGGACCGGGCTATCGGTCACACTCGTTATTCCACAACTGGTGGATCCCATCTTACGAATGCTCAGCCTCTGATTGTGGATTGTGCTCGGGGAAAGATTGCCATTGGTCATAACGGTAATTTAACCAACGCATCTGCGCTGCGTGAGGAGCTGGAAGCTGAAGGTTCCATATTTCAAACCACCGCCGATAGTGAGATAATTCTCCATTTAATGGCCAGGCCAGCCCCCGGAGACAACGATATCATCGCTGCATTGAAACAGGCGTTGAATCGAATTGAAGGCGCATATTCACTGACCATTCTAACTGATGAAGCATTGATCGGGGTGAGAGATCCACTTGGATTCCGTCCGCTTTCCATTGCCAAATATGAAGGTGGATATGTTTTGGCCAGTGAAACCTGCGCATTTGACCTGATCCAGGCCGAATTTATTCGAGATGTAGAGCCGGGAGAGATGGTGATCATTGACAAGAATGGGCTAAGAAGTATTCGGGCCTTTCCCAAGCAGGAGAAGGAAGCTTTTTGTGTCTTCGAGTACGTTTACTTTGCGCGTCCCGACAGCGTGATTTCTGACCGCAATGTTTATCAGGCGCGGGTGGAAATGGGACGCCAGCTGGCGCGAGAAAACCCGATTGAAGCCGACATTGTTGCGCCTGTTCCTGACAGTGGTAACTGCGCTGCTTTGGGGTATTCGCTTGAATCAGGTATTCCGTACGAAATGGTATTTGTGCGAAATCACTACATTGGGCGGAGTTTTATGCAGCCCTCACAACTGATCCGGGATTTCAATGTCCGGGTAAAACTGAATCTGGTGAAAGATCTAGTTAAAGGCAAGCGGGTGATTATTGTAGATGATTCCATTGTTCGTGGGACTACAGCCAAAGCGCGAGTGAATACGTTGAAAGAAGCTGGAGCTAAAGAAGTGCATGTACTCGTCAGCTGTCCTCCGCATCGTCATCCATGCGTCTACGGGATTGATTTTCCTGATAAGAATAAATTGATGGCCAATAACTATTCACATCAGGAAATGTGTGATTATTTGAACGCCGATTCGCTTGGGTATTTATCTGAAGATGGCATGGTTCAGTCCGTGCATCGTCCGCGCAGTTCGCTGTGCATGGCTTGCTATACAGGAAAATATCCTGTGGCATTTGATCCTGATCTGGACAAAGAGGTGATGGAACGTCGAAGAAACCGAGTCCATTTGATCAGCTAAAAAGCCAGGGCTTGAGGGGAGAAAGGTGTGATTAAAATTCTAAAATAGAGCAGTATGTTTTTATCCCGATTTCTGAATCCAGTTACGCACGGATGTGTTGCTATTGCCTACTTACTAATGAACGTGATTCCAACCTTGGGGCAGGAAGTTCGGCAACAAGAAAATGAAGCCAAAAGGGCAAAGAGAACGCAATCCTATGCCGAGCGCCTCGGATGGGGTCCGAAAGATCGGGTAGTTTTGTTTCATACGGACGACGCTGGAATGTCGCATGCATCCAACCTGGGAGCCATCAAGGCTCTGGAAGAGGGTGTGGCAAAATCATTCAGTATCATGATGCCTTGCTCCTGGGTTCCTGAGATTTCCGAATACGTTCGGAACCATCCGGAAGTTGACGCAGGAGTGCATTTGACTCTGACTTCGGAATGGAAGAATTACCGATGGCGTCCGATTCTTGGAGAGGATACTGTTCCTGGTCTGGTAGATGCGGAGGGGTATTTTTGGGATAATGTGGCGCAGGTTGCGAGGAACGCATCACCGGAACATGTGGAAATGGAGATCCGCGCTCAAATCAAACGCGCGCAGGCGGTAGGTATCCCGGTCACTCATATAGACTCTCACATGGGGGCTTTGTTCCAACCGGTATTTGTCGAGAAATACATCCAGGTTGGTATAGAGATGGATTTGCCAATTCTGATTGCCGGAGGGCATTTGGAATCGATTAAAAAAGAGAATCCTTACACGATTCCTTTACTGAGAGGATTGGCTAAGGAAGTCTGGGATGCCGGGTTACCGGTTCTTGATGATGTACATACAGCTTCGTATGGTTGGAAGCCTGAAGAGAAAACCGACCAGTTGATCGACTATTTGAAGGAAATGCCCCCTGGTGTGACTGAGGTTATTTTACACTGTTCCGTACCTGAAGATCAGGTTTTTCCGGAAATATCTGGTTCAGGTCCAACTCGTTACGGGGATTATCAAGTAATGGTGGATCCGCGACTTCATGAATTTCTCGAAGAAAACAATATTCATGTCACGACATGGAAGGAGCTGAAAGCACGCAGGAAGGCGATCTTGAAGAAATAAAAAATTATGGATTTCGCCTATTTACATCTTGCAACGCTTCGCTGAGAAGTTAGTCTCGTGCGCTGTTTCCGGTCCTGGTTTTAATGCGAAAAATTGTCGCTTCGGATCGGAAACCCGGAACCCCGTGAGTGCGGGTGGTTTCATTTAAAAACCAATTAAAACCAAAAATATATCGTGCGAGGCTTTCAGGATTCGTCAGATCTGAGGCGCTAGTTTAAGATCAAGGCTCCAATTCTGGACACCAGACACGTTTTCATGAAAAATCCCTTCTTAATCGGCGCGGATCTGAGTTTTAAGAGCATTCGCGGCGCTGTTGGGTATTCTTCATTCTTTTCTACGCATTACCTATGCTAACCATGGAAGACGTTTTTGCGCAGGGTTCAAAGAACTTTGAGCAAGGACAAATCGTAAAAGGCCGCATTATTGAGATTCGACCCAAAGAAGTGATGGTCGATATCGGATATAAAAGTGAAGGCTCCATCCCCGCTAATGAATTTGTTGATCTTGAAGAGCGGAAGGTTGGGGATGAAGTGGATGTGCTGATCGAGAAGTTGGAAGACCGTGAAGGAATGGTCATCCTCTCCCGCGAGAAAGCGGAGATGCAGCAGAACTGGGACAAGATCCTGACCATTTGTAACGAGGGCGGCACCATCAAAGGTAAAGTCAAAGCCGTTGTCAAAGGAGGATTGCTGGTTCACATCGGAGTGGAAGCCTTTCTGCCGGCTTCGCAGGTGGACATTTCGCCTCCGAAGAATTTGAACACATTTGTCGGCAACGTCTACGAATTTAAGGTCGTTAAAATCAATAAGGAACGACAAAACATCGTTCTTTCACGCCGAGAATTGATTGAGCAGGAACGCATTGAACGTCGTTCCAAACTGTTGGATGAAATGACCCCTGGCGATATCCGCAAGGGAACTGTCAAGAACATCACTGACTTTGGCGCATTCATTGATCTGAACGGCCTGGACGGACTGTTGCACATCACCGACATGAGCTGGGGCCGAATCAATCATCCATCCGAAATGGTTTCCATAGGACAGGATATTGATGTGGTGGTTCTCGATGTGAACCGCGAGAAAGAACGTGTCAGCCTGGGACTGAAACAGAAATTCGCCAACCCATGGGAGAACATCGACGAGAAGTATCCTGTTGGTAGTTCGATCAAAGGTAAGGTTGTCAATCTGGTGCCTTACGGAGCTTTTGTTGAACTGGAGCCAGGTGTCGAAGGTTTGGTGCACGTTACTGAACTGTCCTGGACCAAGCGCATTGCGAAGCCTTCCGATGTTCTCAAAACTGGTGAAACCATCGAAGCAGTTGTTTTGGGAATCAATCAGGAAGAGCAGAAAATCTCCCTGGGTGTCCGTCAGTTGGAGGTCAATCCTTGGGACGAAGCGTTGCAGAAATACCCGGCCGGAACACAGGTGCGTGGGAAGATCCGCAACCTGACCAGTTACGGCGCATTCGTCGAACTGGAAGATGGTCTGGACGGAATGATTCACGTTTCGGATATCTCCTGGACACGCAAGATCAATCATCCTTCCGAAGTCCTGAAGAAGGGCGAGGAAGTCGATGCTGTTGTTCTCGAAATCGACCGCGAAAACCAGCGCATCTCCATGGGTATCAAGCAACTGAGCGAAGATCCATGGGAACACATCGACAATTTCTACAAAGTTGGCGATTTGGTTACCGGTCAAGTTACCAAACTGGCGAGCTTTGGGGCGTTCATCGGGTTGGAGCATGATATTGATGGACTGGTGCATATTTCGCAGGTCAGCGAAGATCGCATCGACAAAATCAAGAACGTTCTGAAAGTCGGTGAAGAAGTCACAGCTCGTGTGATCAAGATCGACAGTGGTGAGCGTCGTATTGGACTTTCCATCAAAGCTGCCAACTACTCTCAGGAGCAGTTGCAAGCCGAGCAGGCCGCATTGGATTCGCTCAAGCCGGGCGAAGATCTGGTGGCGCTGTCTCACGCCTTCGATACCATGGAAGACGAGGAGCCGGAGGACGAAGAAGAATCCAGCAACTAAGGATATCTTCATTACGCTCTGATATTCTCAAGCCGCTTCGGATTGCCGGAGCGGCTTTTTTCATGGATAATCAACTTCTCATGAGCGAAAAAACAATATTCGAGAAAATCATCGACCGCGAAATACCTGCGGAACTGGTTTATGAAGATGAGTTGATTGTGGCGTTTAAAGATGTAAATCCAAAAGCGCCGGTCCACATTCTGATAATTCCTCGCAAGGCGATTCCAAGAGTTGCTGAAGCAAATGAGGAGGATCAGCAAGTTCTGGGGCGGATTTTATGCAAAGCGGGAGAAATAGCTGACAAGGCAGGAGTGAAAGAATCCGGTTTCAGGCTTGTGATCAATAATGGAAAGGACGGCGGTGAGAGTGTCCCACACCTGCATTGCCACTTGTTGGGTGGTCGTCCATTGGAATGGCCTCCGGGTTGATAAGCCGGGAAAAAGGTTGAATTCAGTGCGGACGTTGGAGAAGTTTCAAGTAAAGATCGAGATATTCAGCAGACGAGCGATTCCACGAGAAATCGGCTTTCATTCCATTTTCTCGCAGATGTTTCATCAAATGAGGTTTGGTGTACACTGCCATGGCATTCTCGATCTGCTCCGCTAATGCCGAAGGAATGAATTCGTTAAACTTAAATCCATTGCAATCTGCCAGGTTTTCTGAAGGTCCAATGACTGAATCCTGAAGCCCTCCAATTCCATGAACTATTGGAATCGATCCGTATCGAAGGCTGTATAGCTGGTTCAATCCGCAGGGCTCAAATCGGGATGGCATGAGGTAAAAATCTGATCCCGCTTCGATACGGTGTGACAGGCCAAGGTCAAAACCAATTCTCGCTGCCACCTGATCCGGATACGCATCCTGCAAATCTTCCAGAGCGCGTTCGAGATCCATAGCGCCCGATCCAAGCAAGCAAAACTGCAGATCAGCCCCGCGTTGGAGGATTGTTTTCAGAGTCTCAATCAGCAGGTCCACGCCTTTCTGGTCGACGATTCGTGTTATCGTTGCAAAAAGTGGAATATCTGATTCTTCAGGGAGCCCTAATTCTGATTGGAGCTGACGTTTTGCTGAGTTTTTTCCGAAAAGATCAAAAGCGCTGAAGGAGGATTTCAAGAAGGGATTGGATTCTGTGTTCCACTCGCTGTAGTCGACTCCGTTTAAAATTCCGGTCAACACGTGACGCCTCGCCCGCAGAGCTCCATCCATTCCGCATCCCATTTCGCGATCCAGAATTTCCTTTGCGTAATTCGGGCTGACAGTGGTGATAGCGTCGGAGTAGACAATCCCACTCTTCATACAACTCATGGAACCGAAAAACTCTACGCCGCCTTCGACAGAGAAATAATCCCATGACAGGTTGGTGAGTTCATAATCGTAGGTCGGAAAATTTCCCTGATAGGCAAGATTGTGAATGGTGAATAGAGTGGGCGGAGCATCATCCCAGACGCCTTGGCGCTTTTGGTCGGAAATGAATAACGGAACCAGACCCGCTTGCCAATCATGAGCGTGAATCAGGTCCGGTTTCCATCCCGCGTATCTAGCAAAATGAGCAGCACACTTGGAAAAGAAGATGAACCGACGGGCATTATCCTGATAATCAATTCCTTTTTCCTGGTAAAATCCGTCCCTTTCAAAAGCGCCTTCCCTTTCCTCAAGAAAATAAAATGTTAAGCCTGGGCTTTCATCGTAAGCCCAGAGCCTGCCTTTGCCACGTCCTGACCCCAAAGGGACATCAAAAAACCATTCAATTGGCTCAATCTCGGGATGCTTCTGGCGAACGCTTTTATAAAATGGCGTGAAAACTCCGACTCGATGTCCCTGTTTGGAAAGGGATCGGGCCAGCGCGCCGACCACATCGGCTAATCCACCGGTTTTAGAATAAGGGTGAGCTTCGCTGGCTACGAAAAGGAGGTTCATAAATAGAAAAATTTAGAAAGGAATGGAGTCTGCGCGGAAGTAGGGGCGCAGAGGTTCCGGGATGACAATGCTGCCATCTGCCTGCTGCCAGGTTTCCACTAAAGCAACAAATAATCTGGGCAACGCTAATCCAGATCCATTCAGTAAGTGTGGAAATTGATTGCCTTGTTCCGACTTGTATCGCAATTGCATCCGGCGGGACTGGTAATCTTCACAGTTGGAACAGCTGGAAACTTCCAGGTATTGATTTTGTCCTGGAGCCCAAACTTCAATATCGTAGGTTTTAGCAGCAGCAAAGCCCATGTCTCCAGTACAAAGGGTAATCGTCCGATAGTGCAATCCGAGTTCCTGCAAAATCGCCTCAGCCGCCAGGACCATGGATTCGAGTTCTTCATAACCCTTGTCAGGCTCGACCACCTTGATCATTTCCACTTTATCAAATTGGTGAACCCGAATCATGCCTCGAGTGTTCACACCAGCAGCTCCGGCTTCGGCTCGGAAGCAGGGTGAGTAAGCGCAGTAGTAAATCGGTAAATCTTCTTTTTTCAGAATCTCTTCCCGGTGCAGGTTAGCTACAGGAGCTTCAGCTGTTGGAATCAGGTAATGCTTACCCAATGTCGCATCATCCTCACCTTCGCGAACCGTGTAAGCCTGGTCTCTGAACTTCGGGAATTGTCCAACGCCTTCCATACAACTTTCATGCACCAGGAATGGAGGAGAAACTTCGGTAAAACCGTTCTTTTCGGTGTGAGTATCCAGTAAGTACTGAATCAGCGCCCGTTGCAGTCGGGCTCCCCATTTTTTAAATAATAGAAATCCGCTGCCAGCCAGTTTGGTTGCCCTGGAAAAATCTACCAGGTCCAGATCATCACACAGCTCAACATGGGATTTGGGTTCAAAACTGAATTTCGGAGGTTCGCCCCAGCTACGGATGATCGGATTATCTTCGGCGTCTTTTCCGAATGGGACTGATTCGTGAGGCAGGTTGGGGATCGCCATCAGCGCCGCGTCGCGAGCCGCTTCCGCATCGCGAACTTCCTGGTCCAGTTCACTGATACGAGTTCCGATATCCCTGGTTTCCTTCTTTTTGAGTTCGGCTTCCTCAAATTTTTTCTGTCCCATCAGCATTCCGATTTCTTTGGAAACTGAATTGCGTTGGGCTTTGAGTTTTTCTACTTCAGCCAGCGCTGCTCGGCGTTTTTCATCAGCCTGGAGCGTAGCATCCACCAGCTGTTCATCTCCACCGCCGCGAGTGGCGATTTGCTTTTTGATTTCCTCGGGCGTTTCCCTGATGCGCTTTATGTCGAGCATATAGGCGCATTATAGAAGCGGGACCTTGTAGAGCAAGCCAGACTTGCGCCTGCAAGGTTGGAGGGTGTGATTAAAGTTGGGTAGATTGCCGGGAGCGCTGAGCCTCAGCTCGGCGAGTGGAGCCGGATCATCGCAGGCCGGACCCGTTCTTGAAAGTCTCACCAAGCCCAGCTAACTTGAGGCTTCACTGCTTAAGTAACCAGCTATGCCTGAAAATCAAACCAATGCCGAAGTTCCCAATCCTGCCAACGTCGATAAAAAATGCTTTGCACAGCATGTTCATCAGGCGTTGCCTGAGGGTGGGCTTTTTGCGGGGCATGAATGGCGAGTCGCGACAGAGCCGTTCTGGCTGGATCAGCAGCAGTTTAAAGAGTTGGAAAACATGGGACGGGTCCTCCTCGCGTTCTATCAGGCTCTCAACCGTTTATATCGGGCGTCCGTTGAAGGGAAACAGCCTGAGTGGATCGCTCATTGGCTGGAGTTAGGAAAGCCAGAGCAGGTGATTCAATGGCAAAGATCTTCCCGATTTAAATCCGCTGTTCCCCAGGTGATCCGGCCAGATCTGCTACTCACCGAAGATGGTTTTCGGTTAACCGAGTTGGATTCTGTGCCTGGAGGGATCGGTTTAACCGCCTGGCTGCAGCAGATTTACTCAGATTTCTACCCTGAAATTGTAGGAGGAGCTTCTGGCATGCTGGAAGGGTTTGCTTCAATCTTTGGTCAATCCCCTCATGCAACGATTGTGTTTTCGGAAGAAGCGGAAACTTATCAACCGGAAATGGAATGGGTGGCGCGCGCATGGAATCAAAAAGGAACTGAGCCAGAAATATCGGTGAAAAGTCCTGGGTGGGATTCGGACCAGCTCAAAACTGGAACTGCAGTCTATCGTTTCTTCGAAATGTTTGATTGGAAGAACATGCCCGAAGCATCACGACTTTGGGAGCGGGCGATGAATCGCGAATTAACGGTGACTCCTCCCCCGAAGACATTTCTTGAAGAGAAGATGGGAATGGCTCTGTTCTGGAATGGTCGTTTGCAAGATTTCTGGATACAAGAACTGGGTCGTGGATTTGTGCGACGTTTAAAAGAATGGATCCCTTACACTTGGGTAGTCGATCCGACTCCAATGCCTCCCCATGCGGCCATCCCTGAGTTGAACCTGACAAATTGGGAAGATCTGAAATCTCTCTCTCAGAAAGAGAGGCGGTTTGCATTGAAAATCTCCGGGTTTTCCGAATCGGCCTGGGGGTCGCGTGGAGTCTATATTGGATCTGATCTGTCATCAGAAGAATGGTCGGATGCTGTGGATCAGGCTTTGAAAGGGTTCAGGGATACGCCTTATATTTTGCAGAGATTTCAAAATACAGCGTTAACCCCGATGCGCTGGTGGGATTTTCAAAACGATAGAGAGCGAGTGCAATCAGGACGAGTGAGGCTGTGCCCGTATTATTTTGTCAAAGGACGAGGGGATCAGGCTGAAGCGAGTTGGGCTGGAGCGATGGCTACGATTTGTCCTGCTGACAAAAAAATAATTCACGGCATGTCGGAGGCTGTGTTGTCCCCAGCTGCGGTGGCTCCGAATTCATCTCAATAAGGCGCTGCGGCGTCAAATTCATCTAACTATGGTCAGAACTTTTGCTTTTACAACAGATGGTTACC
>JAUIHU010000022.1 GCA_030432175.1 Verrucomicrobiia bacterium
CGGATCCGGCAATGCGCGTGATCTGCTGGCGTTAAAGATGGCGTTGGAAAAAATCCCGACCACACAACGTCAACTGCGTGATTTAAATCAAAAAGCAGAAAAGGGCGAATCCAAACTGATCCAAACACTTCAGAACCGTCTGCATCCTTTGCCGGAACTCGTGGACTGGATTCAGCGTTCCATCGAAGAAGAGGCTCCGAACGCGTTGAAAGAAGGTGGATTGATTCAGGAAGGATTTCATGAAGAACTGGACGACCTGAGAGATGCGGCTCGTGAAGGAAGGCAGTGGATCCTTGACATGCAGAAACGGGAAATTGAGCAGACGGGAATCCCTTCTCTCAAAGTTGGTTTCAACTCCGTTTTTGGTTATTTCATCGAAGTCACCAAGACACATCTGTCGAAGGTGCCCGATTATTTTGTTCGGAAACAGACCATCGCCAACGGAGAACGCTACATCACTCCGAAGCTAAAGGAACTGGAAAATAAAATTCTCGGATCCGAAGAGCGCAGCGCGAAGTTGGAGTACGAAATCTTCTTGGAGATCCGAGACAAAGCGCTTTCAAGATTGAAAGAAATTCAGCAAACGGCGACGACACTTGCGGAGCTGGATGTCCTGGCCAGCTTTGCCAAAACCGCTCGGTCGTTTCAATACTGTCGACCAGAAGTCAAGAAAGATGGCGTCATTAAAGTTGTGGCAGGCAGGCATCCGGTGTTGGAGCGTTGGGAAACCGATGAACCCTTTGTTCCAAACGACACACTCTTCCTGCCTGAATCGCATCAGATTGCTTTGATTACGGGTCCCAACATGGCAGGAAAAAGCACCTACATTCGACAAGTGGCGCTGATCAGTCTGATGGCGCATGCCGGCAGCTTTGTTCCCGCTTCAAAAGCGCGCGTCGATGTGCTGGATCGTATCTTCACCCGGATCGGCGCCGGGGATCACCTGGTCAAAGGACAATCCACTTTTATGGTGGAAATGAACGAAACCGCCAACATTCTGAATAATGCCACCCAGCGCAGTCTGGTGATACTGGATGAAGTTGGACGAGGCACCAGCACCTTCGATGGATTGAGCCTGGCCTGGTCCATAGTTGAGTATCTGCATCATGATGTGGGAGCCAAAACACTCTTCGCGACGCACTACCATGAACTGACCGAACTTGAAGGGCGTTTGTCCCGTCTGAGAAATTACAACGTTGCCGTGAAAGAAGAAGGCGATCATATTGTTTTCCTGAGAAAAATACTGCCGGGCGGCGCCGACCAGAGCTATGGAATCCAAGTAGCACGACTGGCGGGAATCCCGAAAACCGTGATCGAACGAGCCAAAGAAGCGCTTAAAAATCTCGAAGCCACACATCTGACACCGGATACTCGTAAAGCGCCACGCAAACGCCGCCAGGCAGAAAGAGATCGATTGAAGGAACTCGAAAATCCGCCTCAACTGGATCTCTTCCAATCCAATGGACCATGAACCCAGCGCCAGGACCCATCTGTGAAACCACCCGATCCTGGATCTCTCCTTTACTCGTAGCCGAACAGGTGAAGCGGTCAGGGACAGGTCCATGGATTTTTCTTCACAGTCTGGGTTCTCACCCTTGTGGCGCCAGGTACTCACTATTAGCCACCAACCCCAAACTAACCTTCGAATCCCACGCCTCCCGAATCTCGATAAAGTATCCTGAAACCGGGCAAAGCGCAGATTGGTATGGCAATCCCTGGCGAGCGATGGAATCGCTCTGGGATCGGTTTGAACAGAAAGACGACTCGCCGTGGCCAAGTGGGGCTCTGATGGGTTACTGGGGGTATGACTTGAAACACTTCAGCGCCCCGCGATCCACTCGCAGCGCCTGGAGAGATCTGGAGGTTCCGGATTGTTGGATCGGATTGTTCAGCTCACTGGCAGTATTTGATCAGGAAACCCAGGAAATTCACCTCATCGCCACTGGGATCAATGCTGAAGGTGATAGAAATCCATCTCAGGCCCAGCGCGAGATTTCATGGTGGAATGCGCTTTTGGAGAGGGTTCCAACCAAACAAGCAACATCGGCAGCTCAACCTATCTGCCACGACAAACAGTCCATACAAACAAGATCCAACCTGAATCGAAGCGCCTGGATTCAACGCATCCAACAGGCAAGAAACTACATCCGCGCTGGAGACATTTATCAATTAAATCTCTCTCATCGCATCCATACACATTGCCCGTGGGATCCATGGGATTTCACCACGAAACTTTTTGAAATCTCCCCAGCGCCCTACTCGGGATTTCTGGACTGCGGAAATCTCCAGTTAGGATCCAGCTCACCCGAACTCTTTCTCGTCACGGATGGGCAGCGGATCAGATCCACTCCCATTAAAGGCACCCGTCCAAGAGGAGCTACACCGGAGCAAGACCAGGCTCTGGAGAAAGAATTGACTCAAAGTGAGAAAGAAAGAGCCGAACTGGTCATGATCACGGACCTGATCCGGAATGATCTCGGACGCATCTCAGAATACGGATCCATCCAAACCCCTGACCTGCTGCGGCTGGAAAAGTATGCTCAGGTCCAGCATTTGGTCTCCACGATTGAGGGGCAGCTTCGCGATGAGATACATCCTTTGAAAGCATTGGAATCTTGTTTTCCCGGTGGCAGCATCACCGGCGCTCCAAAGATTCGGGCGATGCAAATCATTGAAGAACTGGAACCGATTGGCAGAGGGCCTTACACCGGATCAATGGGTTACCTGGGATTGAACGGACATTCTGCGTGGAATATTTTGATTCGTACCGCATTATTTCATCAACAACAGGTTCACTTCAACACAGGCGCAGGCATCGTATATGATTCGGATCCGGAGATGGAATACGAAGAAACGCTCGGCAAAGCGGCAGGATTTTTGAAAACACTGACTGCGATGCAAGGCCGTGGTCGGGCGCGAGAAAGTGAACCAGGTAAGTTTGCCAGTTGGTAAAGACTCACGCTAAGACGCTAAGGCGCGAAGAGGAGTAAGACAGAAATGATGTCATGTTCGAATCAAAGGATTATGTTTTATGCAACGGGACTCGCATCAAAAAGAGCGAGGTATGCGTTCCTGTGGATGACCGTGGCTTGTGTTATGGGGATGGACTTTTCGAGACGGCGTTGATTTTTCAGGGAGAACCGACATTCTGGGAGTGGAGAATCGAACGACTGGAAAGGGGATTGGATTTTCTTCAATTCGATAAAGCCTGGATCAAAGAAGCGCTTCACGCTGACTTGAAGGAAGAGATTTGTGAACTGATTCAGGCGAACCATCTCAACTCCGGGCTGGGCATCCTGAAAATCATGATCACCCGAGGAGTCGGCCCTCGTGGTTATGGATTTCAATCGGCCAACACGCCCTGGATACTCATCCAAACCATACCGCTCCCAGCGAAAACCATAGAAGATTTCAGAAAATCGATAACCCCGATACAAATAGGAATTCATCCATTCCCGGTCCCGGATAATGATCCGTACCGGAAGCATAAATTGTTGAACAAGGTCCCTTCCGTCCTGGCCAAACATTATGCAGACCTTCAGTCATGGGATGACGCGTTGATCATTGATCAGTCCAATCGGCTATTGGAGAGTTCTGGTGGGAACCTTTTCTGGTGGGAGAACGGCAAATTATGCACCCCTCCACAGGAATTAGGAATACTGGATGGAGTCACCCGACGCAGAATCATTCAATTAGTCGAACGCGAAGGCTGGCAAGTGAGATACGAATCTCCGACCGAACAAAGGTTGATGAAATCGGGAGGAATCGCAATAACCTCCAGTATCCGAGGCTGGGTGAATGTAAATTTTCTGGGAACAAAACCTATCCCTATCCCTGACGAATCCATTCAATTGAATCAGGCTTACTGGGCCACACTGGAAACATAAACCAGTCAAATCTAATCCAAAACCTTTCCCAACTTTGCGCCTTAGCGTCTTCGCGTGAGACCAACTCAAAATCCTTTTGAACTTTCGCTTGGCTGAAACCAGACAACCGAATAGTCTCGGACATCTTTCGGGCCGGACCTCCGAATTAGCGAGCATAACTCAAACTTTGTGACACCCAGGTAGCTTTAGTGAAAATTTTCAGTGGACAATCCAACCGACCGCTGGCGGAAGCCATTGCGGAAAAGATTGGCATTCATCTCGGGCAGTGTGTAGTGGATCAATTTCCTGACGGGGAAACCTTCGTCAAGATTGATGAGAACGTGCGAGGAGCTGACGTATTCGTCATCCAGTCCACCTCTCCTCCAACCAACCATAATTACATGGAGCTGTTCATCATCATTGATGCCCTGCGCAGAGCCAGCGCGAAGCGAATTACGGCAGTCATTCCGTACTATGGCTATGCCCGGCAAGACCGCAAAGACAAACCACGCGTGCCCATCACCGCAAAAATGGTGGCCAACCTGATTGTTGCAGCCGGAGCAAACCGGATCCTGACCATGGATTTACATGCCCAACAAATTCAGGGCTTTTTTGATATTCCCGTGGACCATCTTTATGCGGTTCCAGAGACCTACAAATACATTCAATCCAAAAACATTGAAGACATGGTCGTGGTCAGTCCGGACGTTGGCGGGGTCAAGATGGCATCAGCCTACAGCCGGGCTCTGGGATGTCAGTTGGCGATCGTGGCCAAGCAGCGTTTGAGTCCGACTGAAGTGGAATCGATCACCTTGATTGGGGATGTGAACGGTAAGAATGTGTTGTTGGTGGATGATTTGACCGAAACCGCCGGCACACTGACCTCCGCAGCAGAACTGTTGAAATCCAAAGGAGCCAAAAGCGTCATTGCCTGTGTTTCGCACGCCATCCTCAACGATCTGGGAATTGACAGGTTGCGAAATTCTAATATTGACGAACTGGTAACGACTGATACTGTTCTTCGCCCGCCCATAGATGGGGTGAAAGTCACAACTTTATCTGTCGCGGGGCTGTTAGGTGAAGCCATCAAACGTATTCACAACAACTCTTCCGTCAACTCACTGTTTGAGTTTGCCGGTGGCAGAACCAGCTGAACTGGACTCTTGTTCTGAATGCAGATGTGAAAAAAAAGAGCCCTGGCGCGGCTTTTTTTATTAGTTGAAATTGATTGATAGCGCGTAATGAGATTTACCCGGCTGCAACCAGTCGGTTTTAATAGAAACCATGAATTCAGTAGCTTTAAAAGCCTTTCCAAGAACTCTGAAAGGACGATCCGGGAACAACAAACTCCGCGCCAAGGGCCGGGTTCCAGCAAACATTTATCGTAAAGGTAAGGATGCATCCAGCCTCGAACTGGAGAAAAAAGAAATTGAGGCTCTGATTCATAAATCAGCATCCGAACATATTTTGGTGGACCTTTCTGTTGACGGAGAAAAAACTCCTCGCCTCGCTTTGGTGCAGGAAGTTCAGCATGAAGCTATCAGTCGGGATGTGGTTCATGTCGATTTCCATGAAGTGGAGCCAGATGAATTAGTCACGCTGACCATCCCTGTGGAAACCACTGGCGATGCGGTTGGTGTGAAAGTAACCGGAGGAACACTGGAACATGTCCTGTTTGAGGTCAAAGTTAAAGGAACTCCAAAAAGTATTCCGGAAGTTCTGGTTGTAGACGTAACAGAATTGGAAGCTGGCCAAATCATGCACATTGGTGATCTGCCGGTTCCTGAAGGTGTTGAATTTCTGGGAGATCCGACCACCCCAGTGATCACTATTGCTGAACCACGAGTTGTCGAAGCGCCTGCCGAAGAGTCTGAGGAAGACGCCAAAGGCAAGAAGAAGAAGAAATAATCTGATGGGTCGGGTTTGATTTAGATAGCATCCTGACTGGATATCCAAAAAAATGAATCAGGAATCAAAACTGATTGTTGGTTTGGGGAATCCAGGGCGTGAATACGATTGGACCCGACACAATATTGGATTTCTGGTTCTCGACAAATTGGCTTCTTCAAGGCAGGCAATCTGGAGGCTAAATGCCAAATACAGATGTCAGTTCACCAGCTTCCAGGAAAATGGCGTTGAGGTTGGGCTATGCAAACCACAGACATTCATGAATAAAAGTGGGGAAAGTGTGGCTTCAATCGTTGCATTCTATAAACTGCCTTTGGAATCCATGCTGGTTGTGGCGGATGACGTTGATTTGACATTTGGAACGTTGAGAATGCGAGGAAAAGGAAGTCCCGGTGGACACAACGGCTTGAAGTCCATTGAGCAAAGAGTCGGGTCCTCCAATTATCCCAGGCTGAAAATGGGTGTTGGAAGAAATGAGAGCCCAACAAAATCTCTCGCCGGCCATGTGCTTGGAAAGTTTAATTCTCAGGAAAAATCGTTCTTAGACCAAATCATAGACAGAGCAGTGGATCAAATTGAACTCTGGCTGCGATTGGGGTTGATTGAAGCGATGAATCGATATAATGGATCTGCCATCTATTGAACGAACTGATTTTTCAATTAAGTCCGAAACAAAACTAAAAAGGTAACCTTGTGAACGAGTACGAAAGTTTATTGATATTGAATGCCAACAGCCACGAAAAGAGCGAAGACGACATGCTCAATGTGGTTAAATCTGAATTCGAAGGCGCTGGCATAGAAATAACCGATGTAGAAAAGATGGGCAAAAAGGGGTTTGCCCGGGTAGCACAAAAGAAAAATGCCGCTGGGATTTTTGTGAACCTTCGCTTCAAAGCCACTGGAGAAATGGTTGAATCATTGAAATCTCGCTTTATCCACAATTCAGATGTATTTCGCCTGCTGGTGAAACGCGGAGCTCCTTCTCTGGGCGCAGCCGGAATTGCTGAATCCAGCGCTGAATAAATCGACTAATTTTTGTACGACTGGGTTTTTGATCCCTTGACCTGAACACAGGTTTGAACGATTTTGTTGAAAAATAACAGCCAGGGAGGCTGAGATTAATGAACAAATTCATCAAACTTCTAAGCATTTATGGCGTCATACAATAAAGTCATTCTAATAGGCAATCTCACTAGAGATCCGGATTTAAGGTACACTCCTAAAGGAACCGCAATCGCCCGTATTGGCCTTGCAGTGAACCGTAACTGGAGAACTGACACTGGAGAGATGCGTGAAGAGGTTACTTTTATTGATGTTGACGCGTTCGGTAAACAGGCTGAGGTCATCGGAGAATACCTTCGCAAAGGGAGCCCAGTGATGGTTGAAGGCCGTCTGAAACTGGATTCCTGGGACGACAAAAACACTGGTCAAAAGAGGTCCAAGCTATTCGTAGTTTTGGAATCTTTCCAGTTTTTGGACTCCAAGAGTGACCGGCAGGGTGGAGGAAGAGATGGAGGCAGTTATTCCAACCGGTCCAGTTCCGACAGTAGCGCTGGAGACCAGTTTGGAGACTCATCCAGTTCACAAGGTCCTGATTATTCCACCCGCCCCGGACGATCTCAATCCTCGCCCCAAAACTCCGGTAGCTCCGAAAGCTCCGATTTTGACAACGGGATGGACGATGAAGATGATGTCCCGTTTTGATCCTAATTAATTTTTTAAACAAGCAACCACCAGTATGGCTAAAACAGAAATCATATTAACATCCAACGTTGAAGGCTTGGGCGCGGAATCCGACCAGTTATCGGTCGCAGCGGGCTACGCTCGCAACTACCTGTTCCCTCGCAGTCTGGCTATCCCTGTGAGCGCTGCGAACAAAAAGCGTTTGGATGCCCTGAAAAAACGTCGCGAAGTACGTGAAGCTTCAGAACTGAAGTCCATGCAGGAACTCGGAGATAGTCTCTCCAAATTGATCCTGGTGATTCAAGTTCGCAGTGGCGAAGAAGGCAAAATGTTTGGTTCCATCACTGCGACGACAATCGCCGAAGAATTGGAATCTCAATACGAAGTTCACCTGGAACGCCGTAAGATTCATCTCGAAGATCCTATCCGAGTGATTGGAGACCACGAAGTAGAACTCCGTTTGCACCCGCAAGTTCACACAACGCTTAAAGTCAGAGCTCACAGCATCAATGCTCCAACACCAGCTGAAGGTGAATCAGCTGAAGGCGAGGCAGCAGCGGCTGAATAATTACATTCCAGTCCCGGATCCATCCAACGACTCAAAACTTAGGTGGATCCTGGATTGTTAGCAGGATTTCCAGACCGAACTTACATGTCGGAGCTTTAAATAAGTTTCCGGCTCTGAGTTCGGTATTTTTGTCGTTATTCTTTTTGCAGTAAAGAAGTCAGGTTCAGGCGCAAACTGAGAGCCATGTTCGTCTCGATTAACTGATTTCCCAAACCAGAACAAACTGCTATAAAGATGTTGGAACATCGGACCAGTCCCATGGCAACGAACGAGTCATCAACAGAATTTCAAGATCAGTACGCAGATTCGGAGGCTGTTGAAGCGCTAAGCAGTAATGGATCTCGATCCGCTGGCCGAAAGCGTCGCGGGAACAGGTCTGACTCCAAATCCGATCATTCCAAGGCTGATTCGAATGGGTTAGACCAAGTCTCACCTCGTGCGCTGGAACGTCTTCCCCCTCATTCAACAGAAGCCGAACAGGGAGCTTTGGGATGCGCATTGCTGGATCCGAACGAATGTATTGGGCAGTGCATTGAATACCTGAAAGCCGGAAAAGATTCCTTTTATGATCCGAGGCATGGTGAAGCATACCAGATCATGGTGGAAATGTATGAAGCCAGGGAAGCGATTGATCTAATAACTCTGAATCAGAAGCTCAAAGATAAGAACCTTCTGCAAAAAGTGGGAGGGATGTCGTATCTTTCATCTTTGATGGAAATGGTGCCATCTCCGGCCAACCTTTCCTACTACCTTGAGATTGTAAAAGAAAAACACACTTTGCGTCGGCTGATCAGAGCTTGTGGGGCTGTCACTGAACGCATATATGAATACGAAGGAGATGTTGACAAGCTGCTGGATGAAGTCGAGCGGGATGTGCTGCAGGTAGGGCAGGAACGCGTTGATACAAACAATATTCCAATGAAAGAACTGGTGCGGCGAGCCATCAGTACCGTGGAAGATTTTCATCAACGCCAAGGAGCCTTGACAGGTGTTTCCACTGGCTTCACCGACCTGGACCGGATGACAACCGGTCTGCATGGGGGGGAAATGATTGTCATAGCGGCGCGACCCAGTATGGGAAAAACAAGTTTTGCGATGAATATCGTGGAACATGCAATTTTAGAGGAGAAGATCCCAGTCGGTGTTTTCAGTCTTGAAATGACGGCTGATTCTTTGGCTCTGCGGATGCTTTGTTCGTTGTCACGGGTCAACCTGAGAAGTATTCGGGAAGGGATTATCATGGAGCAGGACTTCCCGAAAATCACCGCTTCAGCAGGTAAACTAATCAATGCTCCGCTACATATAGATGACACTCCCGGACTTTCTATTCTGCAATTACGCGCCAAAGCGAGACGCATGAGTCAGCAGCACGGTATCAAGCTATTTGTTATTGATTACCTTCAATTACTGCATTCTACGGCAAAACGGGCAGAGAATCGGCAACAGGAGATTGCAGACATTTCTAATGGAGTGAAAGCGCTGGCTAAAGAACTGGATGTTCCGGTCATTGTGCTGAGTCAGCTCAACCGTGAATTAGAAAAAGATAAGAACAGGAAACCGCGACTTTCTGACCTGCGTGAATCTGGATCTATTGAGCAGGACGCTGATTTAGTTGGGCTTTTGTACAAACCCAGCGTTGAAGAAGAGGCTGAAGAAGGTGAAGATGAGGCTCCGCTGGATGCGGTTCCAGTCAACCTGCTAATCGCCAAACAACGGAACGGTCCAACAGGTGATGTCAGACTCACCTTCTTAAAAGGGTTTACTCGATTTGAGAGCGCCTCTAAAGTGAGCGCCGAGGATGTCCCGGAATAAGGATTCCTGCAGTGGAAATGATGAAAATAAATCTTCGATTCATTTGGATCGGTTTACTGATACTAATTGGGGGGCCGAAAGAAGGACTGGACTTTCTGTGCTTCAGGGCCAGCTCTCAGGTTATGGGAATGAATGGTTACGCTGATGTTTCAGCGCCAGTCGTTTCCAAGCTGAGAATTTTGTTTGTTGGACCTCAGAAAGTCAGTGAAACCATGGTTCGATCAAATATCAGGGTGAAAGAAGGAGAAGCTTATGATCCGAATCGTGTCGATGAAGATGTAAAATCCCTTTATGCCACCGGTTACTTTTTCAACGTGAAGCAAAACGTCGATATGGTTTCCGATACGGAAGTTGAGTTGACCTACACGATTGAAGGGAAGCCTGTTATTCGCCAGATTAATTTTGAGGGAAACTATCGTTTCAGCAACAGGAAATTGAGGAAAACCATTGATTCTGAAGAAGGTAGCCCGCTCACACAGAGTCGTCTTTTTGCAGATACACTCGCCATCAAGGACCGCTATCAGAAAGCAGGTCGCTACAAAACTGAAGTGGAGTACACATATGACGTTGATGACTCCAAAGGTTTTGCCAATGTAACTTTTCGAATCATTGAAACTCCCAAGGTCAGGATCAAGAAAATCAGTTTCATCGGAGTGACTGCTTTTCGCAAGTGTTCCATTTTCCGTCGAATGTGGCATAACATCATCGGACGCGGCGGTGAGAATTGTGTAAACTTGAACAAGGTCATCGAAACACGACGGTGGCGTTGGTACATTTCGTGGCTGACCGGGAGCGGCGTACTGAAAAATGAAGAATTTGAGGATGATAAAGAAATTCTCCGGGATTTTTTCAGGAACGAAGGATATATCGACTTTCAGATTGAGGACACCGAGTTCGTTTATTTGAATAAGAAACGGATGCTGATCAATTTTATCGTCTCGGAAGGCCAACAATACCGTGTTGGTAGCGTGGAGTTTACGGGGAATGAAATTTTCACTGACGATGAACTCATCAATCTGATTATTCCTAAAATCGCCAAAAGACCTTCTCGGCTTCTACTCAAACCTGGCAATGTTTTCAGCCCTGCCAAGCTGGCGGATGATATTGAAACAATTAAAGATTTCTACGGCGGCCGAGGTTACATTGACACCCAGATCAATGTTTTAAAGATCCCAAACATCGATCAAGGAGCGATCGACCTGGTTTATGAAATAACAGAAGCCGAACCTTCTTACATTGAGGAAATCGAGATCCGAGGAAATGAAAAAACCAAGGACAAGGTTATTCGGCGTGAGTTATCGATTTACCCTGGAGAGCGATTTGACTCAGTTCGAGTCAAGCTGAGTAAACGTCGCCTGGAGGGAATGAACTACTTCTCCAAGGTGGACACACGTCCTACTCCGACCCAATCTGTCACCCGAGTTGAATTTGACGGAGTGGAACACATCAGTAAGAATCTAATAGTAGGTGTGGAAGAGAAGAACACGGGCAATGCCACAATGGGTGTTGGTTTCAGCACATTGGACAACCTGGTCGGTTTCGTGGAGTTCTCTCAAGGCAATTTCGACCTGTTCCGCTGGCGACCTCCTTTGTTTCAGGGGGCAGGACAAAAATTCAGGGCTCGTGTGCAGCTGGGAACGCGGCGTCAGGATTATCTGATGTCTTTCATTGAACCCTGGTTTTTAGGACGCAAATTGCAATTTGGTCTGGATTTGTTTCACCGCGAGTTGGGATTTGTGAGCAGTGTTTATGACGAAACTCGCACAGGTGGCAGAATTTCACTTTCCAAACCACTTTGGAGTGATTTTGTCATTGGTACTGTCTCTTACACGCTGGAGAACATCGGCATTGTGGACGTTGACGACAGAGCTTCACAAATTATCAAGGATGAAGCCGGAAAACGACTGGTCTCCCGTGTTGGTTTGAGTCTTGCCTACGACACCAGAAACAGCGCTACTCTCCCAAATCGTGGTCAGCGCACCGAGCTGCGCACGGAACTGGCAGGTGGACCATTTGGGGCTGACACAGATTTTTATAGGCTGGAAGCCAGAACAGCTTGGTATTTTCCTGGGTTGGTCGAAGGGCACGTCCTGGAAATGTTGGCTCGAACCGGGGTTGTCGAAGAATACGGGGACACTGAAAGAGTGCCTCTGTTTGATCGTTGGTATTTAGGTGGTATTTACAACCTGCGAGGATATGATTTCCGCGATGTGAGCCCGCGAGACCCCAGAACATTGGATCCAATTGGAGGAAATACTTATTATTATGCTTCGGCAGAATACAGTGTGCCTTTAATTGACATGCTTCGATTCGCTTTCTTTTATGACATAGGAAATGTTTATGAAGATCCCTATGATTACAGTGATATCGCTGAGTACAATGACAACTGGGGGGTTGGACTCAGGCTGAACCTGCCGATTGGACCTTTGAGATTGGACTACGCGATCCCTATTACATCCGACGAGTACCAGGATGGTCGAGGCAGGTTTCAGTTCAGTGTGAGTTATACGCGTGACTAATGCGAAAGATTTGAAAGGATTTTCAAACAAAACATCGCTTGGCTACGTCTGAAATGAAGACGGGGCAAGTTTCAGTTGCTAAGAAGGAAATCCGGCGATCTGATCAATAATTCGCGCTGAATTAATTTACCCATCAAGCATCTAACCATTCTGAGTTAGTCAGAAAAAAATGACTCGGGATGGTATAAATCAAATAAATCGTTCACGAAATAGAAATAAGAGATCCATGTTCTTGAAATTCACTCAACGGGCTCTGGCATTGACAGTGGTCCTCGCTATGCACATCACGGCTGGCCAAGCTTTTGCTCAGTCCAGCAAAATAGGAATTGTAGATTTGAAGATTGTCTTTGACGGGTACTACAAAACCCGGCAGGCAGATGAAAAAATCAAGGAGCGAGGGGTCGAACTCGAGAATACTTTTCTGGAAATGAAAGAAGAGTTTGATTCCATGCAAGCCAGTTTCCAGCAACTTGGCCAAAGCCTTGAAGATGAGACAATTTCTGAAACTGAGCGGAACAACCGGATAAAACAGCTGGAAGAAAAAAGACTGGATTTGATTGAACGTCAAAAAAGTCTGGAACAATACAACAGTCAGGCTCAAAGAACTTTGGCCGATCAGAGAACGCGAGCCCGCACCAATATTCTGAACGACATAGCAAAAATCACGACTCAGATTTCTAAAGCTCGCGGACTCAGCATCGTCTTTGACAAATCTGCTCAGACTATCAATCAGACACCGGTCATAATGTTCCTTGGTGATGGGATTACAAACATAACTGATGATGTTTTAAAAGAATTGAATGTCACAGCCCCTGCGGGATTTACACCGACAGCTAATGATTCGTCCACGAACCTTTCTCCAAACCCGTAATGGAGAATCAGATTCGTACGTAAGATTTACACGAAAAAAGCCGTCCCTGCTTCGGGGGCGGCTTTTTTGATTTTCTGGCTCCAACGATAGTCTTAAACCCGGATGGTGATTCAACTGATCTGATTTTATTGAATCACCATCGAATGGTTCACTTTCTTAGCGTAAGAATGCCTCGTGCAACCCACCGTCCACAGGAATGATCTGGCCTGTTGTTTTGCTTAAACGGTTGGTCAATAAGAGGAAGATAGCTTCTGCTTGATCTGCAGGAGTAATCGGAGCTTTGGTCAAAGTACGATCAGCGTAAAACTGGGCCAGTTTGTTGCGCAACGCGTCATCACTGTCACTTTCATCAAACGCAATTCCGTATTTGGTCAGGCTGGAGATAACCCGATCTCTAGGGAACATGGAACTTCCGGCAACCACAGTAGCTGGCGCGACCCCGTTCACACGAACTAATGGTGAAAGTTCGATGGCCAGTTCGCGAACCAGATGGTTGGCCGCAGCTTTTGATACATCATACGCCACGGATCCCTTCTTGGAAACAACCGCATTTGCGCTGGTCGTTACAACGAAGTTTCCAGAAGTACCCTGTTCTCTCCAGAATTTCGCAGCTTCATCGGCTACAATGTAACCTCCAGTGACATTGACAGCAAAAGTCGGGGCCCATTGCTCATCTTTGATGTGTCCAGTCTTATCTGGTGGGAAAAAGACTCCTGCAGTGACTACGATGCTGTCGAATCCACCGTAAGCCAATGTGGCTTGATCCAACATGGCGCGAACACTCGCCCGGTCAGTGACATTGCATCCCAGTCCAATAGCTGGACCGCAGTTAGAGATTCCGGAGCCAGCGACACCAATCCCCAAACCATGCTTGTCGGTGATTTCTTTAGCAGTCGCCTCTGCAGCTTCCTTGTTCAGATCCACCGCAACCACATGAGCGCCTTCATCAACGAGTCGATGGGATAATTCCTTTCCAATGCCAGATCCGGCGCCTATCACGACAATGACTTGACGGGCTAGTTCTTTTTCAGCTGGCATCCGCTGCAACTTCGCTTCTTCCAACCGCCAGTATTCAATATCAAATGCCTCTTGTTGCGGAAGCGCAATGTATTCACTGATGGTCTCGGAACCACGCATGACTTCAATCGCACAATTATAAAACTCGGCAGTTACCCGCGATTCACTCTTGTTCTTACCCCAGGCGATCATTCCAACTCCAGGAACCAGAATGACCGTTGGATTTGGATCCCGCATTGCCGGAGAATCCGGTCGCTTGCAGTTGTTGTAATACTCTGCGTAATCAGCTCGGTATTTGTCCAGACCGGTCGTCAGCTTAGCTTTGATGGACTCAACAAATGACTCAACCCACTCTGTTGTGTGCTCGCCGGATGGGATTTCTTCTAGCGGAACGTATAGTGGTTTAATCTTGGTGCGCAGAAAGTGGTCTGGACAGGAAGTTCCCAATTCGGCCAAACGTTGGGCGTCTTTGGAATTCACAAATCGAAGGACCTTGTCGTCATCCTGAAATGTACCAATAAACCGCTTCTGCTGACTGACTTGACCTCTTAACCAAGGTGCCAGACGGGCAAATACAGCCTGCCTTGTTTCTGAAGGCAGCGCATCATGCAACGCTCCACCAAATGCTGTGGCGTCCCCACCCTTTTCCTGGTATTTGGTTTCTATATACTGAGCTGCCTTCTCGATCAGATCCAAACTCAGATAGTAGCATTCTTTATCGTCGTTGGACCAGTTGATGAGCCCATGCTGCCCCATCACAATCCCTTTGGCATCAGGATACTTTTCGCAAATGTGCTGCATAGCCAGTCCAAGCTCAAAACCTGGACGCAACCATGGAGTGTAGGCGATTTCTTCTCCAAAAATCTCTTTGGTCAATTGCTCTGAATCTGCAGAAGCCGCGACTGAAATCACCGAGTTCGGGTGAGTATGATCGACATGCTTGAAAGGAACAAAGCTGTGAAGCGGCGTATCAATCGAAGGAGCCCGCGTGTTCAAGTTGAAATTGCAGTGGGCAAAAAGCTCAACCATGGAATCCTCAGCCAGAGTTTTCGGACCATTTTCCGGCTTGGATGCATAAAGTGGTTGCAATGAAAGGAGCTTCTCCTGATAGAGAGATGAGAAATTTGCTTTCTTGGAAGTCCTCAGATCTCCACCTGATCCTTTGACCCACATGACTTCCACTTCCTGACCGGTAAGGGGATCTTTTTCCGAGAGCTTGGCAGAGGTATTTCCGCCCCCGGTGTTGGTGACGCGTTGATCAGATCCCAATTGGTTGGATCGGTAAACCAGACGTTCCACTGGGTCCAGGCTATTTGCCTGTGAGTCATCCCAGAGGTCATTGACGTAATTATAGTTCTTATTCGAATTCGACATAGTCGCTGTATAATCTGAGCGATACTTTTCTGACGCAGCGCATTAGAACGCATTGAGAAAATCAGGCGCTGTTATTTGCAATCCGCGCAAAAGAAAAATGACAAATAAATCAGCTTTTACTGAAAAGACAAGGTTACATTATTCAAACAATCTGTGTACAAACATTTCCTTCGCAAATGCGGCAAGAAATCGTTATTATCTCCAAATGATGTCTAATCCTTCCAACAGTAAAAGTCCTATGGCCTTGTTTTTTCGAGGGGCTATGGCTTTGAGCGTAGCAATTCTGATCCTGACAACAGCCTCTGATCCGGTTGGAGCACAGGATGCATCCCCTGCACAAGCGCAATCCCCTGCAGACAAAGCATGGAATGCGCTGAATGATTCAACCACATTGCCCACGCCTCCCGCATCCTGGCAGGGATCAGAGGAGCCTTCACTGAGTGAAATTGAGGCGTTCCGAAAAGAATATGGGCAAGCGGCCTTGAAATCAGCCAACATGGCACGCGATTTCATCAAGAATTTCCCGGAATCTAAAGACCGTGT
>JAUIHU010000665.1 GCA_030432175.1 Verrucomicrobiia bacterium
TGGCGCGATCATGATTAATGCAGCTGGTTTACTTTCGGGAACCCTATCAACGTGAGGTAAATATGGAGTCGACGAGAAAGAAATGTGAAATCCGAAGTTGAGATACCTTGCAACTTTGACGGATAAAAGATTTTCAACATCCCTTCGCCGGCATTACCCGGATCAGGTTCAATGGGTCTTTTACAAGATCGTCGTTCTATGTGAACAAGATTTTGCAAAACTCTCAGCCATTATTGGCTCCCCTCTCAATAACCTAGGAAAACAAATGGATTCAGTCAAGAAAGCTGATTCCGCAATGACCATGTTAGCTCCATTACAGCTTTCGTAGCCCGGAGTGATTCAAGGCGCCATTCAGCTCCAATACGGGATAAACAAGATTGACACGAGGAAACTATGGTTATTCTTATTCTTTACGTGTTCGTGTCTTTGCGGGGCAGGGTGAGCTGTCTTGATCAGATTCCGCTACTTGGAAAATGCGCCATCCAGGAACTTTTTTTAGAATATTGTACAATTTGCTGCTGGATTCTATGTATGCGGTAGTCTCTAATTAAATAAATTTATGCCGATTGACCGATTTTTGTGTTGGGTAATAGCCACCTTACTTATGGGCATTCAGGAAATTGATTCCCTGGCTCAGGAAGTCTCATTTTCATCGGTTCCGGAGATTAATGAAACGACGGATTTCCCATCAGGTGATAGCTATTACAGCGTTGCCCCTTTCCTGAGAGGTTTGGATCTGCAACATCCGGTGCATTTTTTAACTGCCCCATTCCAACCCCAATCCGCGTATGTGGTTCTTCAGGATGGTTTGGTTGTATGTGTTCCCGACCTGGAAAATCCAGAGCGGAAAGTTTTTCTGGATTTGCGAGAGTTGGTCGAGTCAGAGCAAACAGAATTTGGATCGCCGGAGAGTGGTTTGCTGGGGATGGCGTTTCATCCGGAATACGAACAGAACGGAAAGTTTTACCTTTTCTATACCACTGTGGTCATCAATGAAGAAGGGGAGTATGAGTTGAGAGATGAACTTTCGGAATTTACCAGAAATCATGAGGATCCATTTCTGGCTGAAGCAGATTCAAGAAGGGTTTTGATTTCTCAAAAAGATGATAGTCCGATTCATAACGCAGGACATCTCGAATTTGGTCCGGACGGCTATCTTTACGTGGCTTTGGGTGATGAAGGAAACGGGTATGATTTCCATAGGAACGGACAAAAGCTTGATCAGGATTTTTTCAGTGGAATCCTCCGGATTGATGTGGATCTTCGCGATGATTCACTCATGCCAAATCCGCACCCGGCTGTGGTGGGAGATTACCGTGTTCCACCGGATAATCCGTGGGTGGGTGTGACGGAATATCTGGGTCGCGGGTTGGATCCAGATAGAGTTCGGACCGAGTTTTTCGCGATTGGCTTGCGCAATCCATGGAGGTTTTCTTTTGATCATGTGACCGGGGATTTGTACTGCAACGATGTAGGGCAAAATCGCTGGGAGGAAATAAACAAAATTGTTGCTGGTGGAAACTATGGCTGGTCAAGTATGGAAGGAAATATACGAGGGCCGTTTCATGATTCGGATGTTTTTGAGAGATTCAGAGACCAATTCATTGATCCCTGGGCAGAATACTCGCATGAAGTTGGCTCCGCAGTTACAGGATCTCTTTTTTACCGTGGATCCAAGTTCCCGGATTTAAACGGGACCTATCTTTTTTCAGACTACAGCCAAGGGTGGATTGGGCAGGTTAATGAGAATGGAACTGATTCAAAGCCGAGTTTGAACTGGCTTTTTTGGAATAATGGAGTGGCCTCGATCGCTCATAACCCGCATACGGATGACATTGTTCTTGTCAATCGAAAACGCAACCGGCTTCAAAAACTCGTGATTAATCCTGATTTTGAGAACTTCGATGTTCCGGACAAACTCTCCGAAACCGGGATTTTCAAAGATTTAGCAACCCTGGAGCCCAATCCTGGAATTCTTCCTTATGAAATAAATGTGCCGTTTTGGTCAGATCAAGCCATCAAATACAGGTGGTTTGGTATAACCACTGAAGAATCTGCGATTCAGGTCGGATCGGATATTTCAAAGCCCTGGGGCTTTCCACCTGGAACATTTTGGGTGAAGCATTTTGAGCTGGAGAGAATTCCTGGTGATGTTTCGTCCCGGGTTCGGGTTGAAACCCGGGTGCTGGTGCAACCTAATTCCGGCAAAGCATATGGTTTCACTTACGAATGGAATCAGAGCCAAACTGAAGCCCAACTCATAGCAGCCGAAGGATCGGAGAAACATTTTAAAGTGTTTGATCCGCGTACTCAAAAATCCAAATTCCAGAAATGGACTTACCCTTCCAGGAATGACTGTTTGCGTTGTCACAATCTGAAGGCTGGCTGGGCTCTGGGGTTTAGAGCTGAGCAACTCAACATGAACGTTCATCATCACGAAAGTGGGGATCCGGTCAATCAACTGAAACTTTTTTCTGAGCTGGGGTATTTTGATCGATCTTTGAAGGAAGGCGAATGGTTGAGTGTCAACCAACTCGCTCGTCTGGATGACGAGTCGGTTGATCTTGATTACAGGATCCGATCATATCTGGATGTGAATTGCGCTTACTGTCACCAACCAGATGGCTCCGGTCGCGGGTTGTGGGATGGCAGGATCGCGACCTCTTTCCCACACACAGGAATACCTCAAGGCTCACTGCTGGATTCATTGGGAGATCCGGATAATCAATTGGTGGCGATGGGTGATCCATTCCATTCTGTCATGCTTCAAAGAATTACTTCGCCTACAGAAATTCGAATGCCTCCATTGGGATCTAATGAACTCGATATTTTTGCGATTAAAAATTTAAGTCGATGGATCCAAAGCCTGGACTCGGAAGATTCTTTTGCAGAGTGGTTGGCTCAGTGGGGTATGGAGGACCCAGGTTTACAGACATTCGACCC
>JAUIHU010000666.1 GCA_030432175.1 Verrucomicrobiia bacterium
ACCAGGATTCGCTCCAGCGCTTTCGGGACCGACTCGCAATCGTTCGCCATCAAATCGACAAATAGATCCCCCACCTGCAGCTACCGTTTCTATTTTTAGAGAAGGAGCCAAGGCGCGTGAATCACCTACGCGACATTCAAACCGGTAGTCCAACTCACCATCGTACCGACATACATCAGCGCTGGTTCCGCCCATGTCAAAACCGATCCATTTTTTGCGTTGAATTTGCGAGGCCAGTGACGCCACTCCGACCACTCCACCTGCCGGACCACTTAATAAACTGTCTTTTGCTTGAAACGATTGTCTTGAAACCAATCCTCCAGAGCTTGTCATGATCCAAAGTTGAGAATTAGACAGCAAAGAATCATGGATTCGGTCCAGATACCGCTTCATAATTGGTTCCAGATAGGCATTAACAACCGTTGTTTCACAACGTGGAATCCATTTAATGAACGGAGCGCATTCAGAAGATACCGAAATAAAATCGAACCCTTCCGATAAGAAAATGGATTTCAACCTCTGTTCGTCTTCAGGAAAGGCATAAGCATGCATCAAGCAAATCGCTACCGATTCAATTCCCTCTGATTTCCATTGCTTCGATATTTCCTTCAGAACCGATTCGTTCAATCCACCTTCCAGGCTACCGTCTGCCAGTCGTCGCCATGACAAGCCAATCACCGAATGATAAAAAGATGCAGGTCTCTTGGGACTAATCGCGAACAATTCGTCCCTTCTTTGATCCCGAATATACAAATGATCCTCCAGCCCCGAGTTTACCACCAACCCGACACGAGCGCCTTTTCTTTCAAGCAGGGCATTGGTTCCTTTCGTAGAACCAAGTCTCATTTCCAGGTCCGGCAAGTTATTTGCGGCCGGAGTTTGTGTCACGAGATGCGCAGCCAGAATTGGAGCCTCCCAGTCCGGGTGAAAAAATTCCAGAATGCGCGTTTCACCACACTTCCAATCGTCAGGCAAATCGGTTTCCAAGTACAATTCCTGGATTTCACCCAGCCATTCTTTGCATATTCCCAGTTTGGTTTCTGAATATTTTGCCTCGGTAGTATTTTTATCAGCGGGCTGACAAACTCGAACGTGGAATCCGACCAGAAACCCTTCCTCAGCTGGCCATGACATCTGGATTTTTAATGCGTTGGAATGCCCATTATCTATGCGCCTGGCTTCAGCTCGAAGCGCTGCCGAGGAAAGTGTTTTCACCCAGCGTCGTTGTCCATCCGGAGCCTCAGCGATGCAGTCGGTGAATGTGCCTCCGGTATCGATCCACAGTTTCCATCGCTTTTTATTTGATTGGACGTAATCGGTTCTCATAGCTCCGAACTAAATTTAATTGAACATTTAACATCAACAAAAACACTGATTTTGCAAACAGCTGCAATTCAGTATGACTTGTTTACGTCCTGTATAAAATCTTTGACGCCCAAAAAATCCCGAAGAAGCCTCAGCTCCGAATTCTCATAATAAGTGAAGATATGTTGGGCTATCTAATTCATTGGATTTGAGTTTCGCCCTCTGGCTCTGTTCAGCATTAATTGAATCAGCTTTTCATTGAAATCTGGTCAATATCGACCTGAAATGCCAATTCATGAAAATTTTATTGCAACGGGTGTCGCGTGCGAGTGTTCGGGTTTCGGATGAGATCGTTGGTGAAATTGGTCCAGGTTTGCTGCTTTTTCTGGGTGTCCAGCCGGAGGATGATCTCTCGGATGTGGAATGGGGCGTAAACAAAGTGGCCAAGTTAAGGATCTTTGCGGATGAAGCTGGTAAAATGAACCGGTCGGTGGTGGATATTCAGGGACAAATCCTCGTAGTCAGCCAGTTCACTCTCTGCGCGGATACTAAAAAAGGAAACCGTCCTTCATTCGTCGGGGCGGCGGCGCCGGATCACGCGAAACACTTGTATGAATTATTCACTGAAAAATTCAATGAATGCCTGACCCAACCAGCCGCCACCGGACAATTTGGGGCTGAGATGGCTGTAGAACTGGTCAATGACGGACCCGTAACGCTTTGGTTGGAAAGCCCTGCGAAAAAATGATTTCGTGGATCGGTTCGATTCCGAATAAAATCAATAGGGCAGAGCTTCGTCAGTGATCCATTTCAACATAAACGCCATCGCGAACGGTGAAAAAGTTTGCGGGATTTTCTCATACTCTGTGGGAGATCCGGTCGGAGCTTCTTGAAACAAGTGATTCAAACCTGGAAGTTCTTTGGTGGTAAAATTCAAGTTACCGCCCAGGCGTAGAGCCGATTCAATGGCGCGCAGGTTCTCTCTGGGTGGAACCTGAAGATCTTTCTCACCTCCCAGCGCGAGTGTTGGACAACTCACGCGTTTCAGTGTGGGTCGAGGATCGTAATTCAGGAACATTTTAAACCATGGAGATGTCAGCAACGGCAACCGTTTCTTCAAGGCATCCTCAGACTCCTTAAATCGTTCCGTAGACGGATCACCCAAGGCCTGCCAGGCTAAGCGATGAAACTCCAGAATTCTTTCACCTGTCGCCTCCTGGGATAAATTCGTGGAATTCAGGAGTTCATGGATTTGTTCATACAGAGCCCGATTCAACTGCACCATTTCCTCTGAAACACCCGATGTTCGATAAATCAGCGCATTCTGCATCGGCACAATCTCAGATCCGGGAAGTCCTGGAGCGCCCAGCAGCACGATGAACGCAACATCCGAATTATCCACTGCAACCAGCGGAGCAATCAAACCACCTTCGCTGTGTCCAATTTTTCCACAAAAACGCGATACACATCATCTTTAAAAATCAACTGCGCCATTTTGCCCGTGCGGGTCAGCGACAGCTTCATCGGGGAGGCCAATAAAATAGCCGAAGGGGTCCTCTACGCGGTTGATCGCGGGGCGAAGGTTGTGGCCATCGCCATGGGATCCATCACCAACTCCGAGTACCTGCGGCAGGCC
>JAUIHU010000667.1 GCA_030432175.1 Verrucomicrobiia bacterium
CTACTGGATTGGCGATCAAAGGAATTGGAAGAAAGTAACCTTGATCATTGCTCAATGCTTCAAACGCCATCACTGGCGCTGAACTACCACTCAGTTCTGGAATACCAAGGTCAGTGGTTGTTCCGAAGCTGGTTACCTCAGCTGTGTTGAATCGGTAGCTCATCGGGACGCCTCCTACTGATGAGTCCAGATTACCGTTTTCAAAATTCCATTGATCCAGGTAATTCTGGGCGTGTAGTCCACCGGCTGCCATTATCGCAACGGCGCCTCCCATCAAAACCTTTAAGTATTTTGATTTTGTTGTCCTGAGTTGTTTCATACTGGTTGATTTCTATTTTCTGACAGTCCACGATATTTCGCGTCCTGATTGATTCATCCAGTATAGTAATCTCATTGTTGACCAGTGAGATACAAGGAATGTAATTTAACAATCCTATCACTATTACAACAAATCCGTTACATTATTTAAACAATTCTGAGCCCGAACAAAGATCAAGAAATTCGGATAAGGCTCCTGGCGCTTTTTAAGGAAGATTCTAAATTCTTTGACTGACCCCCTTGGCTTTTTGTTCCTCGGATTCTGTTAATCGAATCCCGCCATACAGGTACGCAGAGAACTTTCTTGCCAACCAAATTATATCTTCCGATGCATGTGTGATCTTTCCCGCAGCGAAGCGAGAGAATTCGATAGGAGTCTCATGGGACGCTCTTCTTATCCCGCGACGAGCCAGAGCTTTTTCCATTTTGATGTATGACCGCTCCACAACGGTCCGCCCTGTCAGCCTCTCCCATAGATCTCTCGAATGCGCTCCCTTTGGCTGGTCAGGGAATTTTAGATTGCTCAGTCTGAGATAAATTCTGAACATCAAGATCACGCTCAATGGAGCAAGAATCGCCCATTTCCACCAGCGTTCGATTTGTGTTTTTATCCAGGATACAAGATTTCTAGCAGCGTCTTCGCTCCATTGCAGAACAGCCATCTGCGATGCTCCATCAAAGTTGACAACGTTCATGTACCAGGCCACATCCAGCGCATCCAGTATGTCACGAAATATCCGACCGGTCACCGGCATGCTTGCTCTTGGTGTGGCGTCAAATTCCATCCACCCACGCCCTGCAATATACGCCTCAGTCCAGGCATGCGCGTCTTCAAATCGAATATCATACCAACCCGACCACCAATTCCTAGCCGATGGCGCATACCCAACGGCAACTCGGGTCGGGATCCCTTCCAATCGAAGCAGATAAGCCATTGCGGATGCATAACGCTCACAATGCCCGCGTTTTTGCTTCAATAAAAAATCTTCTGTAGGATTGAGTCGACTCAATCTGGGCGCTCCAAGTTCGTAAGCAAAATTGTTTTGAAAATATTGTTCTAAAAATCGAACCTTCTCCAACGGTTCGCTGAGTCCTTCCATTCGTTGATCCAGCCATTGCTGAACAGCGTCAGACGGACGTGGCGCTTGCAGGTATGGCCTCAATCGCTGGCTTTCCCAAAGTTGGATCTCTGGCTCTTTCCTGATCCAGTACTCATAAACATTTCGGGAAGCATTCCACATTCGACTGCATTCAATCGCCCGGTGAGCATTAATCCTTGCCCCTCGAAAAAAAGCTCCATCCAATCGAACCACCTGCCCGTCAGCTGGCAGCATGTTCCCCAGAAAATCCACGTTCTTAACCCTGACACGACGTGATAAAAAGTCGCCGGATTGATTCAATCTCTCCATCTCGTCCGGCTCAGGTTCCGGCATCCTCTGTTTCGGATACTCAGCTCCTCGTGACCATTGCACTCCGTCAAAATTGACAAACGCAAAACTGCGCAAATAACCGACATCTTCCCCTTCCAGCTGCAACAACGTTTTTCGTGAAAGACTCGAAGGCGATGTCGTGGGATCCATGATGCTGTCCGCCAGCGAACCGGTCTGGTTATTCTGAAATCGGTGAGTTCGAATCGGTGATCCCAGAAAACCTCGTGGAAAGGTAAAGAAGAATACAAGAGTAATAGCAATAATCCACAGGTAGGATTTATTGCTGATCAGATAGGCGCCTTTCAATGCCAATGTCGGTTCGGGCCGAGCATGGATCCATGGATTATTAGCAGCTCCAGCGTCTACCTGCTGAGTCAGTTCAGCAGACTCAGCAGTTTCTGATGATTCCGCCTGACTATCCTTCTCTGATTTCCATAAATCATTCCTCCGCTCGTGCTCCAATTCCATGAGTGTGCGAGGAAAAAGATACAACGCTGCCAGAAAGATCCAGAAAAACCGGGAATCCAGAATCACCACACATGCGACTCCCACCTGAACCAAAGCTGCCAATGTAGAGAATATTTTTTCACGCCGGTTCAAAGGTCTTAGCAATCTAGTGACTTGAATCGCAGTAATCCCGTGTCCAATAAAAAAATGTGGGCTCTCTCCCAAGGCTTCCGCCACGGCGTACCCGATAAAACATCCCACCACCAAAGCCAGAGCTTCACCGTTGGCGTGAATTTTCCATTTGAACCCTCGTGCTCTCAACTGCACACAAACCAGCCACAAGGCAATACTCACCCACAAGGCTGCGTATGTTTCCCAGGAAAGGGCCTGGGAAATGAAACCGAGAAGTATCCATTGGTGACGTGCGCTTTTCAAAACAATTTGAACTTAGCCGGTAGACAGCCCGGACTCAAGAGTTCACTCGGGTACGATTGAAAGTAGGTGGTGTCCTGGGAACGCTGAGCCCCAGCTCGGCGAGTGGAGCCAGTATTGAATTTGAGCTGAACTGAATGGCAAAGCATTATCAACGTTGGCTCTGGATTGCCATGTGGGATTCAGATGATTTCCGGTTCACAATTTTTCGGGTGTCAAAGATTTTTCCTACTCAATGCCACCAGCGCCAACGGCGCGACACATACCAGCCTGGGCTGCCAGGCCCAGGTCGGCATTCTCCTCAATCAAAAGG
>JAUIHU010000668.1 GCA_030432175.1 Verrucomicrobiia bacterium
GACCCCACCGTAGGAGAACTGAAATCGCCAAAGAGGATCCCCTGTTCGAGCATTCACACATACAACATTTCCGCAACCTGTTCCGGCATAGAATACTCTTTTTCCATTTGCCCACCCAAAAACTGGTGTAGAAAAAGAACTATCTTTTGGTCCAACGCCAGGAGTGGAACTCCAGACCAGTTCACCGGTCATCTTGTCAAATGCGTAAAAGCGATCGCGAGCCGGACCGTCGGCTCCCCAATATGAAGTGATCCCTCGAATGATGACCAAATCCTGATCGATAACAGCAGCCCCGGTTCGTCCATTTGGAAAAGTCAGTCTTCCGAAGCGCTCCATCATGGAGTGTTCCCAAATAATCTCCCCGTCCGGTGAGAAGCAAAGCATCACCCCGTTGGTTGTGCTGAGGTAAATACGACCCGTTTCAGGATCCACAGTTGGGCTGCCAATAGAATATCGGTTATAGACGGTATCACTGAGAAAATCGCTGAAGCCTTTTTCCCAGATCAATTCGCCGGTTTGTTCGTCCAGGCAGGAAAGGAATTCCTGAAGATTGGGGCCCTCGCCTCTGTATCCAAAGGCATAAACACGTCCATTGGCGATCACGGGAGCGCCCCGTCCGGCAATTTTATAAGACCAGAGATGATTCTTTCCTCCGACTTCAACTTGGTCGGGCAAGCAGGTTTCATCGGAAACTCCGGTCTGATGAGGTCCTCGCCAGTTCAGCCATCCTTTGACTGCCGGCTCAGCGGCAGCTCCTGATCCACAGATCAGCATGGAGGCTCCAACCGTTAATAAAACAATTGAACTTTTCATGGATAGTAAATGATGCAGCGACACATTCCCAGGCGCCAGGATTGGTTCGGATTTCAGATGAAATCACTTTGCCGGAACGGTCTAAAGGCTTTGCACGGTCATCTATAGAATTTCCGAAAATAACTGATCTTGCAATAAAATAATACTTACACGTACTAATTATTTCTCGACGATGTTCCTCTTTACCGGACTCGGCGCATGATCCTCTGTCAGCTGGATTGAGCGGATTGAAAAGTGAAAAAAATGTTGATTTGTGACTTTTTTTGCGTAATGGATCCATTGGCAAATATCGGCATTAAGCTCCGTATTCAGCCGCTAAATGTCTGGTTACTCTATTGATTCGTCATCATTTTATCGAGTCGATCGGAATGTACGGATTTGAATTTTGTTCGATTAAACATCTTTAAGGTTAATAGCATTGACTGAAACTGGATTTACCAAACTGGGAGAATTGGATGGAAAGCAATCCACCTCAAAGAAAACCCAAGAAAAATTTCTCCAATTAGCCGCAGTAGGAGACATCTTCTTCATAATCCTCAGTCTTATTACCGGTTATTATATCAGATATCAGACAAATCTGATTCCCTTCACTGTCAGCGCCGGACCGGTCGATCCTCCGATGTCCAGGTATTATGGCGTGATGGCAGTGGGAGCGGCGCTGTTGATTTTCATATTTTCGAATATCGGGCTTTACAAAAACAGCGCGTTATTACGTTTCAGGCATATTCGAACTGCTATCCTTAAAGGTTTGAGTATCTGGTTTTTTGTCTACATCGCGTGTAGCTTTTCATTGAAGTTTGATCCGCCAGTTTCAAGGATGTTCGTCGCTGTCACTACCTTGATTTGTGGAGTCATGCTCATTTCGTGGAGGTATGTACTCGATTTGTTTCTTCACAGAACACCTGTGGTTGATTCGTTGAGACAAAAAATTATCTTCGTTGGTTGGTCAGAACAGGCAGAGCGGGTTTATTGGGAAGTCGTTCGAGATAAAAGTCATCCGTACGAAGCTGTGGCTGTCATTGCTTCCAGTGAGGCTGGTCTGGACTGTGACATTCCTGAAAGAATCCAAAAAATTCAAAACCCTGACCTGCTCAAAGAGATAATCGAATGCAAGTTGGTCGATATTGTCATCGTGAGTGATTTAGATTCAGGATATGAAAAAATCATGGAAATCGCATCTATTTGCGAGCGCGAATACGTTCAGTTTAATTTGATTCCCAGCTATTTCCAAATTTTGATCTCGGGTTTGCATCTGGAGACGATTAGTGGTGTGCCCATTCTTGGAATCACTCAATTGCCTTTAGATTTGCTGTTCAACCGACTGATCAAACGGATGGTTGACATTGTTGGCGCAATCACTGGTTTGATTTTATCTTTCCCGGTTTTTGTGATTTGCGGAATCATTATTTATCTTGAGTCTCCCGGTCCTATCTTCTTCAAGCAAAACAGAGTAGGTAAAAAAGGTGAGCAGTTTACGATGTACAAGCTCAGGAGCATGAAAATAGGCGCAGAGAAATTTGATTCTCAAAATCAATCCACGCAACGGAATGATCCTAGAATGCTAAGGATTGGCAAGTTAATCCGCCGACTGAATCTGGATGAGACACCTCAGTTTTTTAATGTACTGATGGGTCACATGAGCCTTGTTGGTCCCAGACCCGAAAGGACCTATCATTCAAAGAAACTTTCCAAATCAATTCACCATTACAACCTCAGGTATCATAGTAAACCAGGCTTAACTGGATGGGCTCAAGTTCACGGATTGCGCGGGGATACTGATTTGAATGAACGAGTCAAATATGATCTATACTACTTGGAAAACTGGAATTTCTGGTTGGATATTCAGATCATCTTTATGACTTTGTTTACCAAAAAGAATGCGTATTGAATTTGGTGAAAAAGCCGTTTCCCATGGTTTTTGCGATTTCAAGCGTACCTTTCCTGTCATTCAAAATTCTGGGTTTTTTACTAAAGTGGAAATTTGATGAACAGGCTGTTTAAAGAATTAATTCAAAAGTGTTTCTCCTTTCCTGGAATTTATTGCCTGGTCTTATTCTTCTTCATTTCATTTTGGCTGGTAAATTTCTTTAGTTTTCATCTTTGGAGG
>JAUIHU010000669.1 GCA_030432175.1 Verrucomicrobiia bacterium
CCACGCATGATCAAAGCTCCCAGGATTCCCCAGAAAAGCACTCGATGCTGATAGACTGGCTTGACCTTGAAATAGCTGAAAATCAGAGCAATGACGAACACGTTGTCCATCGACAACGAGAGTTCCAGAATATAACCGGTTAAAAATTCCTGCGCCTCAACGGTTCCTCGGGTAGGAATCAGCGCCGCAGCGAACCCCAATGAAAAACTTACCCAGATACAAGTCCACGTCAGCGCCTCTTTAAACTGAACGATCCTTGCCTTGCGGTGAAAAACTCCTAGATCCAGGGACAGGAAGATCAACACAATCGCGATGAACCCTGCCCAGTGCCAGGGTGTTATTTCCATTGGGTTCTCAGGCATACTTATTCACAGACTTCAAACAAACTCGTAATGGTAATCAATCAAACTAATCGGCTTTACTTCGATTGGCAAATTCCTCCCTGAAAAGAATGAACGCCCCCGGCAAATCCTGATGTGGACTCACCGGAGGCAAATAGCAGGAAATTGAATCGCTCGGTTAATTAAATCCGAGGCGATTTGTCGATTTGCAATGTGCCGTCAGGCTTGAGCGGCAGCGGTCTTAACTTTTCCTTCTTCTTCAGAGATAAATGTTGAGTGGATTTCTGGACGTTGCCCTTTATTCCACCAGTGAACAATGTTCGCTGCGATGTAAATACTGGAGTATGTCCCGGTAATAATTCCGATCACGAATGTGAAGGCAAAATCATTAATCACGCCGCCTCCGAAGATGTACAGTGACAGAGCTGCCAGAAGTGAAGTTCCGGAAGTGATCACCGTACGACTCAGAGTTTTATTCAGAGCCTGATTGATGATTTCGCGGAATGTTCCGCGAGCGCCGGAGTGAATATCTTCGCGGATCCGGTCGAAGATCACGATCGTGTCGTTCATCGAGAAACCGATAATCGTCAGAATCGCTGCCACCATTGGAGCGCTCAATTCACGACCGGTCAGGAAGAACCACCCCATGGTCATCAGCACATCGTGGATTACAGCAATCACAGCTCCGATGGAGAACGAGAATTCGTAGCGGAATGCGACGTAAACCAGAATTCCAAACAGCGCCAGGAAGGTGGCTACAAGCGCGGAGATAAGGATTTCATTACCCACACTCGGTCCGACATTGTCCAATTTGATGCGGAAGAAATTAGAATCCGGGAATGCAGCTTTCAACGCTTCTTCTACTTGATCACCGGTTTCAAATTCAGTTGTAATCTGGAGTGTTTCCTGTCCCGAAACCAAGTCAGATTGATACTGAATCATTGGAGCGCCCACGTCCAGTTTTTCAATCTCAGTCCTGAGGTTATCGACATCTACGCGCTCTTCAAATTTCAGTGTCAGTGAATCTCCGCCAGCAAAATCAACTCCCATGACGTCGCCACCGCGCATGGCTCCGAAGCCACATCCGATGATGATGAGTACCCAGGAAGCGATGAATGCCTGTTTGGAAACTTTGAAGAAATCAATTTTGGTTGTCCCCAACAACTGGAGCATTTTCACACTGGAGATGAGGTTGCGTTTCATCATGGTTTCAAAAACCAGGCGTGTAACGAACAGCGCGGTGAACATACTGATAATCACCCCGGTGGTGAGCGTCACACCGAAACCTTTGACTGGACCGCTTCCCATATACATCAAAATGGTGGAGGCGATCAAAGTTGTGATGTTCGCATCCAGAATGGTGCTGAAAGCTTTGTCATACCCGGCAGAAATTGAACCCTTGAGAGATTTTCCTAAAGCCAGTTCCTCACGGATACGCTCGAAAATGAGCACATTAGCATCAACGGCCATCCCGATAGTCAGCACGATACCAGCAATGCCTGGCAGAGTCAGTGTCGCGTCCATCACACTTAAAGCTCCCAGAAGGAACAGAATGTTGAGAATCAGAGCCACATTCGCAACCATCCCAGCCATCATGTAATAAACGAGCATGAAGACAGCAACGGTGACCATGCCGATAATCGTAGCTTTGATACCACTTTCGATGGAATCCTGTCCCAGGGATGGATCCACACCGCGCTCTTCTACGATTTCCACCGGAGTCTCAAGCGGGTTTTCAAGAATATTAGCCAGTTCGTAGGCTTCGCGAGTGGAGAATCCACCGGAAATAGAGCAGCGTCCATCCGGGATTGGTTCATTGATCACTGGAGCCGAGTAAAGTTCACCATCCAGCACAATACCGAATTGACGTCCAACGTTCTCTGTCGTGATGTTTTTAAACATCAACGCGCCTTCGGTGTCGAACTCCAGATGAATCTCGGGACGGTTGGTGACCTGGTGACGTGCGACAAAAGCACGGCGGACATTTTTCCCTGTTAGCTTCTCTTCTTCAGGTTGGTCATTGATTTTCACCAGCAACGAACGAGTAAAGACATTGCCTTCTTCATCTTCCTGCTGGAGTTCCAGCTCTTCATAGCCAGGAGCCAGTAATCCTTTGCTCATCAAAGAAGCGCTGTCCGGGTGCACCATGCGGAACTCCAAATATGCGGCGCGCTGAATTTGCTCGCGTGCGCTCTCCTTGGTTGCTTCGGAGAGTCCGGGTAACTGGATACGGATCCGACTTTCTCCTTCCGGCATAATGACCGGTTCCGCGACGCCGAATCGGTCCACGCGTTTTCTCAAAATCTCAATTGCCTGATCGACAAGACCGCCCAGATCTCGATCTGAGTCCACCTGACTTGTGTCCAGCCGAACGCGGAACTCGGTTCCACCTTGAAGATCCAATCCCAGTTTAATTTTACCCGAAGCGCGTTCCTGAAGTTTGTTCAGGACAGCCCGGTTGGGTTCTCTGGACTGTTCTGCGACCTTTTCCAGGTCCGGAAAATAGGTCACTAGAGAATTAGTTTCTTCATCGACTGACTCCAGCAGGGCTCCATAAGGAGTTTGTGCATCTGACTC
>JAUIHU010000670.1 GCA_030432175.1 Verrucomicrobiia bacterium
GAATGGACGGGCTAAAGAGATTTTTATTGATAAATCGCCAGGATCAGCTCATTCGCGCCATGACCCACAAATTGATGGTTTATGCGCTAGGTAGGCCGTTGTCCTTTGCAGACCGAAATGGAATTGAAGCAATTGCGGCCCGGGTTCGTCAGGAAGGGGATGGGTTGGCAACTTTGGTTCGACAAATAGTCACCAGTGATTTGTTTCTATCAAAATGAAACGTTACTCCATAATAAATCTGAATGAACTGGACCGGCGACGCTTTCTTTGTGGAATGGGCTGGGCTTTGACTTTGCCTCTTTTTGAGACTTTTGCCGTCAAAAAAGTACTGGCCGCCGAGAAAGAACGATCAAATCCCAAACGACTTGGGTGTTTTTATTTTCCGGATGGAGTTCCGATGCCGCGCCCGGATGATCCGGCTTATCAGGATTGGGCGTGGTTTCCGCACGGCGCTGGATCCGAATTCGAATTCACGAAGTGCATGGAGCCACTTGTGGGATTGAAAGATGAACTTACTATAGTATCTGGACTTTCTCATCCCGCCGGGCGTAACGTTCATGGGCACAACAATGCAGATCAGTTTTTAACAGGCGCCGCTACTGGATCTGGAGATATGGATTATCAGAACACCATTTCTCTGGACCAGATTTACGCCAGTCATGTTGGCTCTCAAACGCGATTCGCTTCACTGGTGATGTCTACCGATGGAGGAACAGGAACTGCGCGTGGAGCCCATACGATTTCATTCAACAAAAACGGAAGAGCCATTCCAGCTGAGAATCGTCCCAAGCGAGTTTTCGATATGTTATTTGTCAAAAGCAACGCGGATGCAGCTCGCAGATTGGCCCATAGTCAGAGCGCTTTGGATGATTTATTGGCGGATGCTCGGCGTTTGAGGCAGCGCCTTTCCGTCAATGATCAAGGACGGTTAGAAGAATACCTGCAATCAGTTCGCGAGGCGGAGATCCGAGTACAAAAAGCCAAACGCTGGATGAATACGCCATTACCGAAAGTGGATGCCGATCTGATGAATCTCGAAATCACTCCAGAGGACCCAAGGACTTACCTTAGGACGATGTTTGATCTTATTTATCTGGCATTTAAAACGGATTCCACACGAGTTGCGACATATCAGATTGGGCGTGAAAACGGAGTTGGGATCAGCGATCACCTTTCTCGCGCCATTGGATTTCCGGCGGCCCACCAACTATCGCACGAAACCAAACAGCCGGGTGGTTGGAAAAACTTCGGATTGTACTGTCAGTTTCTTCACGAAGAATACGGACGATTCATTTCGAAAATGAGAGAAACACCCGAACCCGCCGGGCATGGATCATTACTGGACAACACGTTGTTGCTGTTCGGATCCGCCTCCAGCGCCTTCCACCTCTCTCGAAACTATCCAATTCTAATAGCTGGTGGAAAAAACATGGGTATTCAGCATGGCAGATATCTCAACTATGCTGGAGGCCAAGCATACCGAGGTGGGTGGAAGCCAGGCGACCCGGAACCCTGGACCCAGCAAGCCGCGCAAGAAGACCGACCGTTGTCGCACCTTTTCGTTTCAATGCTGCAACGATTGGGAGTCCAGACAGAATCCTTCAATGATCAAGCTGGCAAACTGGATGAAGTGTAAAATGTGACTAGCGGACCGGAGTCCTTGAGCTTAATACTGGATTCCGGGGTAGCTAGCTTCAGAATAATAAACAAACCACTGTGTCGTTATTTCCCATTGAAATAGCTGGAGCAGAATAAACATTATTCGTATTAATGGATTCGCATCGAACCTGTAAAACTGAATCTCAATTTAGTGAAGCTGATTTACTGAACCAGATTGCTGACTTACAAAAATTAGTAACGAACCTGACCGAGGCGAACAAAAATTCACGAGATAAGGAAATGAGCTGGCTATATGCCATGGAAGGAAACCGGGATGGAGTATGGGACTGGAACGCTCTTACCAACGAAGTGTTCTTTTCCAGGAGATGGAAGGAAATGCTAGGTTTCCAGGACCACGAATTAAAAGGGAATCTGTCAGAATGGGAAAAGCGATTACACCCGGACGACAGAGATTCCGTTTACCAAGATCTTTATGCTCACCTCAAAGGAGAAACTCCATTCTACGAAAGTGAGCACCGGCTGAAATGCAAAGATGGAAATTACAAGTGGATCCTGGATAGGGGGAAGATTATCAGTTGGACTAAAGATGGTAAACCTTTGCGAGTAGTGGGTACACATTCGGATATTGATTTAAGGAAGAAAGCAGAAATGGAAAACAAGCGCCTGATCAAAGAACTGAAATTGACGCTAGCAAAAGTTCAGGTTCTTAAAGGTTTGTTACCGATATGCGCATCCTGCAAAAAGATTCGTGACGATCAAGGTTATTGGAAGCAGATAGAAACGTACATAAGTGAACACTCAGACGCAGAATTTAGTCATGGTTTATGCCCAGATTGCGAATTGAAATACTTTCCAGAACAGCATCAGAGTAATCCGAGTTAGAAGAATCCTGACACCCAAATTTTAGTTCAAATTTCAATTTTTCACTTTGGTTATGAAAAAAATCTGGGTGTCGCGTACTGTCCTTATTTATTAGCCGGGTAGCCGGGTAGGATTAATTTATAAAATCTACATAACACCCTAATTCAATTTTCCAAAATTATTCGGAGACTTCCGCTTTCGTTTACTTTCTAACAATGATCAACACTGAATAATTCCTTTCCTAAAGCCCATAAATCAAAATCGTCTATTTAAATTAAATCGTTGACACCCAAATTTGCCTTCAAATTTGCTTATTCATGATTCGGATTTTGTTGTCCTATCATTGAATCAACACTGAAAGACCTCCTTACTAAAGCTCATACCCTGAAACCAATTTTGTCCAGCGCGCTTGGCCGCATCTACCATTTTCTGGACG
>JAUIHU010000671.1 GCA_030432175.1 Verrucomicrobiia bacterium
CAAGAATCATAACGACCGTCGTTACTACAGCGCCATTATATAGCCAGAAGAGAACCTTCCCTAACTTCGGCGATAAAATTCTGTGCCCGGTTAGTTTTGGAATCACATAGTACGTCAGCGCAAAAAAGCCGTTTGCCAGCCATCCGTAAGCAACGGCCATGGTGTGTGTCATCCGCACACGTCCCGGAGCTAAAAGTTCGACTCCAGGAAATGGATACAGATTGAGAAACTGCATGGCGTAGGACATCCCGCCCAGCACCGCAATCATCGAGTAGACCACGGCAATCCCAAGGTGCAGCCGCACCAACGGATAATATACCAATGGACTTTCTTGTTGGTTTTGATCTTTCATTCGATCGGAAGTTATTGGGTAAAATTTCGTTTATTTCTAAAGAAACCTGAGCCCGCTGAATCCAGCGGATCAATCTCTGGATTCAGTTTATTTCTTGTTATCTTCGTAATACTTCAGTCGCATTGAATCAATGTAAGCAACGAGGCTCCACCGCTCTTCCACCGAAAGAGACTCACGGAAGCTGACCATTGGAGTTCCATCCAGTCCTGTTGTGATTGCTTTAAACACATCACTTAGATTACGACCGCTGCGGATGTATGCCTTGCGAAGATCTGCTGGTTTGATCGGATGATTCCAGTTGTCTACCAATGCTCCTGATGCCGCGCCTTTTCCATCTCCGTTATCCCCATGGCAAGCTGCACAGTAGGTGTTGTAAAGTTCCCTACCTTCAGCAACTCGCTTCGACCAGGTGTCATTGTCGTTGTGGAACCAGGCAGGCAATCCAGGCAACGACAACGGCGCCGCATATTTAGAGGTGTCTTTCCACGCTTCAGAGAAGACTTTCAGATACTGGGAAACTGCCAGAATGTCTCGCTCCGGCATCAACCCGTATGCAGGCATCGAAGCGCCAAGCACTCCCTGCCGGATCGAACGAACCAGATCCTCGTCTGTCGGCAAATAACCACTCGGGGTAGAACGGAATTTGTAAACACCAGTGGTGAAATCTCGTGGTTTTGGCAACAATCCATAGGCTCCTGGACCATTCCCGTCCCCTTCCATTCCATGACACCCAGAGCAATGTTGGCCGTAAACAACCTTTCCACGCTCTAAAAGCTCAGCATTTAACAACTTGTCATTCTTCAGACTGGATGGCGCAGGCAATACACTGTGAGCTTCGACTGCAGTTCCAGCTGTTGCTGTGCCTGCAGCAGAGTCTGAACCTGTTTCAGCGAATGGATCCTCTCCAAAGTCACCAAAACCACTGTCATCCTCTCCGAAATCTCCAAACCCACCATCATCATCCCCCCAGTCATCACCTGAGTCTTCCGGGGGTTCCGCAGCTGATTCGGACTCCGCTCCCGAAGTCGATTCTGTTTCAGCCGCGCCAGCAAACGGATCCGTCTCGGAATCCGTCGATTGGGCGCCGATGTTCTGCGCAAGAAATAGCGCCAGGGCCCCTGTCACACAGGCGCCGGTAATTGTCGCGTATAAACGAACGGATCGCTTCATATGGCGGAATACTAGCGATCTTCACCCTGATTGACTTTGCATCAATTGTCCAAAAGCTCACCATATATTGTCATTTAACGAATTTTTTAGAACAATTTAGGCTTAACGCCAAAGAATCTGTAAAAAAACCTCCCTTGAATCGCTCCCTCTTTTTGGGTGTCAAAAATTTTTGTGTTTAATTTACCATTTTCCATCTAATCTGAACAAATCCACCTAACCTGACCCAGTGATGAAAAATCGACCAAACAGCCGACGCAACTGGTTGAAAGCGATATTTTTGGATGTCCAATTCTTTCTTTGGCTTGGCGTCTCAATACCATTGTTCGCTTCAGAAAACTCCCCGGGCTGGGCTTTTCAGCCGGTTCGCTCCACTTCACAAATCCTCTCAACTCTTCATATCGAGGATCAACCTCACACAGAAGTCTCTCTAATTGACCTGATCCTCGAAAAAGCCCGTCAACTAGCCGGAGTTGAAACCACAGTCCAAGCTGAGCCTGCAATCTTGCTGAGAAGAGTTTATCTGGATCTGGCAGGCTACCCACCTTCTTTGGATGTCCAGAATTCTTTCATTCAAAACCCGTCTGAAGAAGCCTACTTTCGTATCGTAGATCAACTGCTGGCTTCACCTCAATTTGGCGAACGCCTGGGACGTCGCTTTCTGGATATTTGGCGTTATGCGGATTGGTACGGTCTCGGAGCCCAGTTGCGCAACAGCCAAAAACACATCTGGCGTTGGCGTGATTATGTGGTCGACTCTCTGAATGATGACAAAGGCTATGATCTCATGCTCCAGGAAATGCTCGCCGCAGATGAAATGTATCCGGATGACTGGGAAAAATCGGTGGCCACAGGATTTCTAGCCCGAAATTATTATCTTTTCAACCGCGACACCTGGCTGGATGACACCCTGGAACACACTTTCAAGGCTTTCATGGGACTGACTCTTAATTGCGCTAAATGTCACGACCATAAATACGATCCAATTTCCCAGGAAGACTATTACCGGATGAGAGCTTTCTTCGAACCACACCAGGTGCGACTGGACCCCATCCCAGGCGAGCTGAACTACGAAAAAGACGGCCTTCCCAGAGTTTATGATGCGCATCCCGAAGCTTTGACTTTCAAGTACATTCGAGGCGACAGCAAAAATCCGGACAAGGACAACCCTTTGAGCCCGAAGCTTCCTGAGATTTTCCAAACAAAATTGGACATCCAAAAAATCGAGCTACCCCGATTTATTCACCATCCTGGATTGAGAGATTATTTGTTAGACACCCAAAGAAAGAATTCGCAGTTGGAAATCAGCTCCATTTCCACCGAAATATCCAATCTGCGGGCGACTCCTCCCAATAGCTCTGACCCTGACTCCACTCACCAAATGCTGAAAAGGGAA
>JAUIHU010000672.1 GCA_030432175.1 Verrucomicrobiia bacterium
CGCGTGAGAAATCTCTCAGTTACTACACCAAACCAACCAACCCATCCCAAACTCTATTCCCTTGGCCAAAACGCTTACTTTCCCTAACATGCCAACATGAAATTTCCCAAGTTAAGCAAAGCAATTTTTTCATTGGCATGCCTGAGTGGATTTTCCTTGAGTTCATTGGCAGCTGAAGAGCCTCCGCCCAACGTGTTGCTGATCATTTCCGATGACCAATCCTGGACTGATTACGGTTTCATGGGCCATCCCGTCATCGAAACTCCACGCCTTGATCAACTGGCTAAAGAGAGCCTGCTCTTTCCTCGCGGCTACGTCCCGACCAGTCTGTGCAATCCTTCCCTGGTTTCCATTATCACCGGACTTCCACCGCACCAACACAAGATCACCGGCAACGAACCGCCACGCCCGAAGGGTGTTCCCGGCAGGAAAGTATTTCAGGATCCGGGTTACCGCGCTGAATGCGAGGCTATGGATGACTACATTGAAAAGGTCCCCACTCTACCGCGTGAGCTGGCGAAGAAAAACTATCGGAGTTTGCAAACGGGCAAGTGGTGGCAGGGGAATTACAGTCGTGGGGGATTTACTCATGGCATGACCCATGGTGATCCGGACCGAGGCGGACGTCATGGGGATGAAGGTTTGAAAATCGGCCGTGAAGGGCTGGAACCGGTTTATGATTTTATTGAAGAAAGTCAGAAAGCAGAGAAACCGTTCTTCATCTGGTACGCTCCATTTCTCCCACACACACCTCACAATCCGCCAGAAAGATTGCTGAATAAATACCGCGACCTGGCGCCGACTGTTCCGATTGCCAAGTACTGGGCCATGTGTGAATGGTTTGACGAAACCTGCGGAGCGCTACTGGATCATCTGGAAGAAAATAATCTGACACAAGATACACTTGTCTTGTACGTCACAGATAATGGTTGGATCAATCAGCAGAATGCTTCCCGCTACGCGCCGCGTTCGAAGCGCTCGCAATATGATGGAGGTATTCGAACACCTGTCATGGCCAGATTTCCCGGGAAGATTGATCCTCAGGTAATCAACACTCCAGTCTCAAGTCTGGACCTGGCTCCGACGATTCTGGAGTTTGCAGGGTTGTCTGTCCCATGCGGAATGAAAGGAATCAATCTTACTGATAATGAAGCATTGCAAAAACGGGACACAGTTTACGGTGATATTTACCTGCACAATGCAATCGACATCCATGATCCTTCGAAGAACCTCAAGTGGCGCTGGATGGTTCAAGGTGATTGGAAAGTGATTTTGCCCAACCCTGAAGTTCAGGCTAATGACATCCCTGAGCTTTACCACATCACACTGGATCCATACGAAAAAATAAACCTTTACGAAAAGCGTCCAGAGGTAGCCAAACAATTGACGCAGGACCTGAACGATTGGTGGACTCCTTGATTTCTGTATTTTGAAATCAACAGTTTCCAGCAACCAATTTTCACAACTCACTCACTCCATCCGATAATTACATGCAAACATTCAAGAGAGCGATCACATTGTCGATGGCGCTGGTTGGAATTATTCCAGTCACCAGCGCAGACCATCACGAAAAGCCGAACGTCATCCTGATCATGACCGACGATCAGGGTTATGGCGAAGTGGGAGCCCACGGACACCCATTCCTGAAAACACCTCACCTCGACCAGCTCTGGCAGGAATCAGTCCGGCTCACCGACTATCACGTTGACCCCACTTGTTCACCCACCCGCAGCGCTTTGATGACCGGACGTTATTCGACACGCACTGGCGTCTGGCATACGATCAATGGTCGTTCGCTTATGGATACTCAGGAATGGACCGTGGCCGAAATGTTTCAGTCCCAGGGATATCGCACCGGGATGTTTGGCAAGTGGCACCTCGGTGACAACTATCCATTGCGCCCACAAGACCAGGGATTTGATCATGTGGTCTGGCACCACGGTGGCGGTGTGACTCAGGCGCCGGATTATTGGGAAAACGATTACTTCGATGACACATACGAAGTGAACGGAGAGTACCAGAAGTTCGAAGGTTATTGCACGGATGTCTGGGTTGATGAAGCGTTGAAGTTTGCACATCAAAGTCACCAGGAGAAAAAACCATTCTTTGCTTACATCCCAACCAACGCAGCACACAGTCCGTTCAATGTCGCCGACGAATATGCAAAACCGTTTCTGGATATGGGCCTGCCTAACGGATTAGCCAAGTTCTATGGCATGATTGTCAACATTGACGAAAATGTTGGTAAAATGCGCCAGGGTCTTAAAGACCTGGGTATCAGCGATAATACAATTTTCATTTTTACGACTGATAATGGATCCACGGCCAGATGGACGATGAACGAAAACAACCAGGTGGAGTGGTTCAATGCTGGATTGCGAGCTAACAAAGGCAGCGAATATGAAGGTGGACATCGCGTCCCGTTTTTCATTTCCTGGCCAAAAGGTGGCATTGGTGGTGGTAAGGATGTGGATACTTTGACAGCCCACATTGATGTGATGCCCACACTGGCTGAACTGTGTGGACTGGACGTGAATCTGCGCCGTCCTGAAGACCGTCAACTGGACGGAGTTTCACTGGCGGGCTTGTTGAGCGGTGAAGGAGCAGGAGAAGCCTGCAGTCGAACATTGTTTGTGCATTCTCAGCGGACAGAGTTCCCGCAGCTTTGGCGGAAGTCAGCAGTCATGACCGAGCGGTGGCGATTGGTGAACGGGGAAGAGCTTTACGAAATTGAAGAAGACTTGGGTCAGAAAAACGATGTCGCTGATGAGCATCCGGAAGTGGTGGCGAAACTGAAAGGTGAATACATGGATTGGTGGCGTTCCTTGGAACCCGTGTTCGATACTTACGTGCGTATTGGTCTGGGAGGCGCGGAAAACCCTGCGACGTTATCCTCTCACGACTGGATGA
>JAUIHU010000673.1 GCA_030432175.1 Verrucomicrobiia bacterium
CTGGTTGAAGATTGGATACAATCAGAGCCATTGCTTGCGTTTGAAAAATATGAAGACTGGCGCGAAGCCGTATTTCCCGTTGATATTTCCGATGAAGCAACACTTCCAGATATGGATCCGGACCAGGATTCTATTCCGAATTTCGTTGAGCAATTAATCTCCTCCAATCCGTTGGAAGAAACAGGGGAATTGAATATTGAATATGTATATTCACCGCAAACTCAGACGATTGAATTTAGGTATATTTCACACGATGGTTCTGACAAAACAATCATGAGAACGGAATCGTTGTCTTCTGAAGGAAATTGGGAAGTATTTACTCCCGAATGGTGGTCTGCGAGAGAGATTCTTCCAGGGTGGCATGAGAACAAAATAATAATTAATGTTGGTAATAAAGATTATTTTTATTCAATAAAGTAGCAGGACAAATTTCCTATTTGTTTTCGGAATTAAACAATTCCCGACAGTGTTCAAGTGCTAGCAGGGGTGCGATTAAAGAAGGGTAGCATGAAAATTTCCCAAGGCCAAAGGCCTGACACATACCAGCCTGGTCTGCCAAGCCCAGGTTTAGTGCACCACAATATTTCCAAGGGCTGAAGGCCCGACACATAAAAATATTGTTTGAGAAAGGGTTCTATGAATGTGTCGGGCCTTCAGCCCTTTTGATTGAGGAGAATGCTGCGCTGGGCTTGGCAGCCCAGGCTGGTATGTGTCGCGCCGTTGGCACTGGGGCTCAGCATTCCGGGACGTCACCCTCTTTTAATCACACCCTGATAGCAGAGGGATGAGTTTTCGGTCTGTTGGGATTTGAAAATTATCCGTTTGCCTAACCTAATTGTCTTGTTAAATTGACTTGGTTGTTCGGCCAAGTCTGATTAGGCGCTATGAAGGAGTTGAGACATTACCAGCAGAAGTTTGAGATCTCTACAACCCCACCCCGCTAAGCCTCTTGCCTAGAGGGGCGGTTCTGTGTACGAATGATGCCTAACAAGACTGATTTAAAAGAGAACATGTCCGATCCAATCATCATTTACACCAAGACAGACGAGGCTCCGGCGCTCGCCACGTATTCCTTGCTGCCAATCATCCAGTCCTTTGCCAAGCCGGCTGGGATTCAATTTGAGACTCGTGATATCTCATTAGCTGGAAGGATCCTGGCAAAGTTTCCGGAGTTTCTGACTGAAGATCAGCGTATTGGCGACGCTTTGGAGGAATTGGGTGAACTGGCCAAAACGCCTGAAGCTAATATTATCAAGCTTCCAAACATCAGCGCTTCTATTCCTCAGCTGAAGGCAGCTATCACAGAGCTGCAGTCAAAAGGATACAAATTGCCGGATTATCCAAACGAGCCGAAAAGTGATGAGGAAAAATCAATTAAGGCTCGTTATGACAAGATCAAAGGCAGCGCAGTAAACCCGGTTCTGCGAGAAGGGAATTCCGACCGCCGAGCTCCTCAGGCAGTAAAGGCTTACGCCAAAGCCAATCCGCATTCGATGGGGGCCTGGTCCAAAGACTCCCGGACAAATGTGGCTACAATGGGGAAAGATGATTTTCGTTCCAATGAGAAATCAGTCACCGTTTCCGAGGCTACCAACGCCAAGATCGAGTTTGTCGCGAAAGATGGATCGGTGACGGTTCTGAAAGAATCCACTCCGTTGCTGGCGGGGGAGGTCTTTGATGGAACAAAAATGAGCCGAAGCGCTCTGGCTGCATTTCTGAAGGAGCAAATCGCTCGAGCCAAGGCAGAGGGAGTGTTATTTTCACTGCACATGAAAGCGACGATGATGAAGGTGAGTGATCCAATCATTTTCGGTGTTTGTGTGGAGGTTTTCTTCGAGGATCTGGTTACAAAACATGGAGCTACATTCAAGGAGCTGGGTGTTGATTTTAATAATGGCTTCGGAGATTTGCTGGCCAAGCTGGATCAATTACCTGCTGAGAAGAAGGCGGAGATTGAAGCCGACATTCAGGATGCTTATGAAAAGGGTCCGGACCTGGCGATGGTAAATTCTGACAAAGGGATCACTAACCTGCATGTGCCGAGTGACGTAATCATTGACGCCTCCATGCCGGCAATGATCCGGACCTCCGGCCAAATGTGGAACGCCAAGGGCGAACAACAGGACGCGCTGGCAGTGATTCCGGACAGCTCATACGCTGGAGTTTACCAGGCGACGATTGATTTCTGCAGAGAACATGGAGCATTTGATCCGACGACCATGGGCACGGTGCCCAACGTGGGGTTGATGGCGCAAAAAGCGGAAGAGTATGGATCCCATGACAAGACGTTCCAACTTCCTGGCGCGGGCAAGGTTCGAGTCACTGACTCGGCTGGGAACGTTTTGATTGAGCATGAGGTTGAAGCGGGAGACATTTGGCGAGCTTGTCAGACGAAAGATGCGCCGATCCGGGATTGGGTGAAACTGGCCGTCAACCGCGCACGCGCCACCGGGTGGCCTACTGTTTTCTGGTTGGATGAACATCGCGCTCACGATGCTCAGTTGATTGCGAAGACGCTTGAGTACCTGAAAGAACATGACACAGCAGGGCTGGACATCCGGATCATGGCGCCTCTGGAAGCGACTCAATTTTCATTGGAACGCATTGCTAAAGGGGAAAACACCATTTCTGTCACAGGAAATGTTCTGCGAGATTATCTAACCGATTTGTTCCCGATACTTGAAGTTGGAACGAGCGCCAAGATGCTGTCCATTGTTCCTTTGATGAATGGTGGTGGACTTTTCGAAACCGGGGCAGGTGGATCCGCCCCCAAGCATGTGCAGCAGTTTGTTGAAGAAAATTACCTCAGATGGGATTCTCTTGGGGAATTTTTGGCATTAGCGGTTTCTCTGGAGCACCTCGGAGAGAAGTACGGGAACACCAAAGCCAGAGTCCTGGGAG
>JAUIHU010000674.1 GCA_030432175.1 Verrucomicrobiia bacterium
CGGTCCATTCCCGGCTGAAAACACTCCGCTTCGATGGATCCCAAATCCCAACCACAGCTTCAGCAAGCTCTTCAGAGTCGCGAGTCCGATCCCGGCTGGCAGACACAACAACCATCGTTTCAAATACCCGGCCAGGCATTGTGCAAATTTCTCCGAGTCGTCTGGAAACTGGACCAGCGCCTGCGCCACAAACATAGAATGGTCCGTATCATCACTCACCATCCCCCGCCCGAAAAGAAACCGGTGACTCAATGCCGCATTTCTGGTCAGTTTCGCGATCCGTCCAGGCCGCATTCCTTCGTAAGGCAATCCGATCGCATCACCGACAGCGGTTCCGAGCAAACATCCCTGGATCGAATTTTGAAGTTTCATATTTTTCAATTCTGTGAACGTGGACATATCGCTGGACAGTCATCCCATGTAAAGGAGAGGGGACATTCCTGTCGCCTTCCATCTCACAGGCTGTCTTCAGCCTCACTTTTTCTCTCAAATAGATGTTTATTAAACAAAGTGTTAAATCTCGGCCAGCGCCGCAGGGAACAATCTGAATCGACTGTTTAGCTCAGTCATTCATGGAGAATATTTGATGCTGTTAAGCAGCATTGGGCTGGAAGGCGACAGGAATGTCCCCTCTCCGTTGCTTTCGGAAATACGCGCCTCTCCAAATCATCCCATTCAAATGAGTTGTCACCCTTCCCATTTCCATTAGTATCTCAATGTGATCCATTTAGACCGCCATCCGATCCGAATGTCACTGTTGAAAGTCGTCATTAACACCGGCTTGGCGCTTTTCTTTGCCGCCAGTCCCAATGCCACGCAAGCATCGGACGATCACTGGTCATTTCTACCCCGCCAGCCGATAAAGGTTCCGGTCGACCAGCTTTCCCGTGAAATGCGCAGTTGGACGCAGAGTCCGCTGGATGTCTTTGTCGCGGTAAAACTGGAGGCGTCCCAAATTCAACCGAACCCGCCCGCCGCTCCTGCTACTTTACTTCGCCGTCTGTTCCTGGATCTCACCGGACTGCCTCCCGAGCCGGAGGATGTTTCTGAATTTTTGAAAAATCCTTCCCCAACTGCTTATGCTCGGTGGGTGGATCGACTATTGGAGTCACCGGAGTATGGAGAGCGCTGGGGACGTTTCTGGCTGGATCTGGCCCGTTACGCAGACTCGAATGGTTCCGATGAAAATCTGCACATGGCGAATGCTTACCGTTACCGGGATTATGTGATTCGATCTTTCAACGAAGACAAATCTTATGACCTTTTCCTGAAGGAACAAATCGCTGGGGACCTCTTACCTGTTCCTGAAAATGGAATGAACAAGGACGAACTCTTTGACCGCTGGACGGCGCTCGGTTTCCTCGCATTAGGCCCCAAGGTGGTGGCGGAGCAGGATAAGGAGAAAATGATCATGGACCTGGTGGATGAGCAGATGGATGTGTTGGGTAAATCCACACTCGGACTCGCGATCGGATGCGCCCGTTGTCATGATCATAAGTTTGATCCAATCACTGCCAGAGACTACTACGCGATGGCCGGGATTTTCAAAAGCTCTCGAACGATGGCCAACCGTGACCACGTTTCCCATTGGCTCGAACGTCCACTGGAAACTCCCGAAGAAAAAGAACGACGTGAAGCGCTGGAACATAAAGTGGAAGTGGCAGAGCAGCGGGTTCAGAAACTGGAAACGAAACTACGTGAATCGGCAACGGCGCAAGCAGAAATCGGAGTGGTTCAGGAGATTGATCCTGAGTTGCTGAAAAAGCCCACCGAACTCATCCCGCTCGAGACCAAGGATTCCAGCGCTGGCAAACCAACACCAGAACAACCAGATACCGAACAAGATTTTCCGAAAACGTTGAGTCCGCTGGAAAAGGAACTCCAGTCAGCGCAAGAGGAACTCACCAGCTTACGAAATCAGCTCCCACCCAAACCGCCAACGGTCATGAGTGTCATGGACCGGGATGAGACAATGGATTTAAAAGTACATGCCCGAGGCAATCATTTGACCCTCGTCGGCAACCCTGTGCCACGTGGAGCTCCCAGGCGCTTTTCTCAGTGGGAACCTGAAACCGGAATTGAAGATTCAACTAGCGGACGACTCCAATTCGCTGAATGGCTGACTCATCCCGATCATCCACTCACTGCACGAGTGTGGGTCAATCGAGTCTGGACACATCACTTTGGTCAGGGACTCGTCCGCACTCCTGACAATTTCGGAACGACCGGAGACACTCCTTCTCATCCGGAACTCCTCGACTGGTTGGCCAACCAATTCGTCGCATCAGGCTGGTCTACAAAAGAATTGCATCGCAGGATTCTACTCTCAGCTACCTATCAGATGAGCGCTGACCCACGTCCAGAGCCAATGCAAGTCGACCCATCGAATCGCTTTCTCTGGCGAATGAATCCACGTCGTATGGAGGCGGAAGTGTTGCGCGATTCGATTTTAAAAATCAGTGGACGTCTGGACCAGCAGATGCAGGGGACATTGATCACTGGGATTGAGAACTATGCTTACGCTCGCGCGAATGAGAGTTTCAATAAAGTTTTCCAAACCACTCGTCGCTCGGTTTACCTGCCGATCATCCGCAGCACAGTCTACAATTACCTGCAGATATTTGACTTCTGTGATCCGAGCGCATCTTCCGGCAAGCGCGCTTCGACCACTGTCTCCCGCCAGGCCCTCTATTTAATGAACAGCGAATTCATTCGCGAAAATTCCGAAATCCTGGCCGAACAGGTAATGAAGATGCCCTCCCTGACTCGTTCCGACAAGTTGAATGAGGTGTATTTGAAAATCTATTCCCGTCCGGCGACTGCAAAAGAACTGGATCACGGATTGCAATTTCTGACCTCCCCTGACACGGACCAGAAAACCAACTGGGTTCTGCTAT
>JAUIHU010000023.1 GCA_030432175.1 Verrucomicrobiia bacterium
CTGGTGGATTTAGCAGGGCTTCTTCGTGAGGAACTGGAGGAGTGGAAATCGAGCTTGCCCAATTCCACGAAAGTTAAAGTAGATGCGTCCATAGCAACGGTGAGGACATGCGCCGACGCTGACCAGTGGAAGAAGCTCATTCAAAATTTGTTGCAGAACGCCCATTTCGCCTTGGCAACTGGTGGGAGTCTGGAAGTTGAGCTGCTGACTGAAAAATTGGATTTCACCCTGGCTGCTGAACTGGGAGTGGCTGAGGATTTGGGATCTGGCTATTTCAAACTACGAATCAAGGACAGTGGTTTTGGCATGCCTGAGCCGGTATTGTTCAAGGCCATGGACCCCATGTTCACTACGCGATCCAAGGGTCAGGGGATGGGATTGGGGTTGACGCAAGTCCATAGTGTTGTTCGGTTACATGGCGGCCAGTTTTTATTAAACTCGGGGCATGACGAAGGAACAGAAGCGCTGATTTATGCTCCGGTCATTCCAGAGTCCTGGATTGAGAATCAGACTCCGAATTCGTTAGACGAGGATAGTGATGGAGAAGCTCAGGTTGCTTCAGGTGACCAAACATCATTACGTCAGTCAGGTAAAGTGCTGTTAGTGGACGATGATCCGATGGTTCTGGAAGTCATCAAAGCCTGCCTGACGCATGAGAATTTCGAAATGATTACAGCGCGGAATGGGGAAGAGGGCGTGCGTCTTTTCCGTCGAAATGAAGGGAAAATCGCCTTGATTGTTTCGGATATTACCATGCCTAAGAAAACGGGAATTGATCTTGTAAGAGAGGTGCGCGAACTCAACACGAAAATCCCGATTCTACTTATTTCCGGAGACGCCGAAGCCGCCAGAGAAGAAGCTCTGTTAAGTCTGCCAGAACCACGACCTACGCTGTTGCACAAACCATTCTCCTTGAAAGAATTGATGGAGGCCATGGAACAAAAATTCAGGGAAACTCCCTGAACACCATGACATCCATTCGAATGTGTCAGACACAATTTAAATTGGCGCCCAGAAAAAAAAGCGCTGAAGTGCGCTCCAATGTTTTTGGTCCGGAATTTTGAAGTTTTCCTGACTATTGCAACCCTCTATATTGCGGACATGACAAATAAAGCCCTGGTCAACTTTTCACGAAAAGTCCTCCTGTTATCCCTTGGATCTATTTTAACCGCTGGAAACTTCCCTGCGATTCAATCGGAATTACAAGCAGATACCATTGCGGCCAGGGCATTTATTGACGGCAAAGGTCCCGGTTGGCGTGAGCTTGGAGAATGTGATTTTGTTAATGTGAACTGTTATGAAGACACCTGGTCCTGGGATAAAGATGGAGCCCACTGCACCGGGAATCCGGTTGGAGTGATTCGGACTAAAGAGAAGTTCAAGAATTTTGAGTTGGTTGCCGAATGGCGGCACAACAAGTACGGAGGCAATTCCGGGATTTTTGTCTGGATGATTGATGAATCTCTGGAAGATCTGCAGCCTGGGAAGTTGCCACAAGGGATTGAAGTACAGGTATTGGACCTCGGCTATGCGGAACTATATGAAAAGAATCAGGGGAAGAAGTCGGATTGGTTTACGTCACACGGGGATGTGTTTCCGGTCGGGCAGGCAAAAATGAAGCCCTTTCCTCCGGTATCACCGAATGGAGTTCGGAGTTTTCCTTCTGAAGAACGCAGCAAGGGAGCGGGTGAGTGGAATCATTACTATGTGCGATGCATCAATGGAGAAGTTCGTCTCTGGGTCAATGGCGCAGAGGTCAGCGGTGGAACTGATTGCACACCCAGTGAAGGCTATCTTGGATTGGAATCTGAAGGCGCCCCGATAGATTTTAGAAATATTCGTATTCGCGAATTGCCTTGATTCATCGTATACCAGATTTATCTGAGACTTTCTGATTGAAACTAATACAAAAGTAATGTGGTCAATAAATAAAGCGGTTGTTACCGCTGCTGGTAAGCGCCAACGGTTAATACCTCTGCAGACTTTGGTGGATCGGGATGGAGAGCCGAAGTCAGCTTTGAGAATTATTCTGGAAGAAATACTGACCTCCGGAATTCGCTCCATCGCCGTAGTCGTCCATCCCGGAGACGAAGAAGCATACAGGGAAGCGGCCGGGACGTTAGAAGCGGATCTGGTGTTTGTTCCACAGAACGAACCGTTGGGGTATGCGCATGCTCTGGTTCAAGCCTGGGATTTTGTTGGGTCAGACCCGTTTTTACATCTGGTCAGTGATCACCTCTATGTCAGTTCCGGGAAATTTCGATGCGCCCAAAAGTTGGTGGAAACAGCTGCTGAGGAAGAATGTTCTGTGTCAGCTGTTCAACCAACCCGGGAGTGGCAACTCAAACATTTTGGAGCAGTATCCGGGAAATTGGATTCCGGTCGAAAAGGTTTGTATCGAGTGGATTGTGTGATTGAGAAACCGACACCGACAGAAGCCGAACAAAAGCTGATTGCTCCGGGATTGAGATCTGGATCATACCTTTGTCTGTTTGGGATGCATGTTTTCTCGCCGACCATGTTTGAGATACTTTTAGAAACGACTGAGCAGGCATTGAGCAATTTTTCTGATACGGGAGAGCAGACTGCATCATTGCCCGACCTGATGGAGCCATTGAACCGACTGATTCAGCGCGAGCGTTACCTCGCTTACGAATTGGAAGGGAGTCGATTTAACATTGGGGAGAAGTACGGCATTCACCATGCGCAGACAGCCCTGGCTCTGGCAGGAGTTGATCGTGAAGAGTTTCTGGCGCAGATGGTTGAGTTGCTGGCCCAGCGCAAATTTTAGTTCTGCAGACATTTATTCAGATGGAGTTTCAATCAAGCATTCTCATTCGACAGATTGTCTCGGACGATCCGGAAATCAGGGACAAATCACTGGCTTCCTTTGCGGCTGATGCAGGTTTAGCTGATCTATTGCAGGAAGCGGATTATTTGGAATCCTTTCGGTCCAGCGCTGATAATTTATATCATCGAGTTCGAGCCCTTTTCTTTTTGTATGCGCTGCATCGCTATTACATTCCTGAGAAACTGGAAAGCGCCGTTGGAGCGCGGATCAGATTCGAGGGGTACGAACACTTTTTGCAGCGACGATTTGAGGAATCGATACAGAATTTTCTTGGATCCCAGAAAGAGCTTGGGTCAAGTGACGCCATATCCAGCGCACTGGCTGCAGCCTACTATCAATTAGGATTTCAGACACTTGCCGACCAGGTACGGCAAAGTGTGCGGCATGTTCGAGGCAACCAATGGATGTTTCGGATGGGGAATGTCGAGGATCATCCATTAGAATTTCATCCTGCGCTTCTGAGCTCTGGAACTGATCGCGGATCATTCCCTGCCTTGAAAGAAAGCGCTTCTGTGCGGATGGACTTATCGCACAGCGGGTGGAGTGACATTTTCTTTCTTGGGATGGATTTCCCCGAAGGCGCGAGGGTAATCAATACATCTGTCGATTTAGGTGTTTGGGGGCGGGATGATAAAACGCAACCGCCGATTGAATGCTATGTCCGGGTCATCGACGAGCCGATACTGAGGCTCGTTAGTGTGGATCTGGGAGCCGTTTCCGAGATTTCAGATCTGGACGAAGTTTTTGATTTCGCGAGAGATTATCTGGGGTTGCTCAAAGCAGCGGTCATAGCCAGTGGAGTGATTCCACCTGGACTGGAAGGATCCGGGCAGAGTTTGCCTCATTTGCTGGAGAAGATGGTCGGCGCCGGGAAAGGGATTGAACTGGTCAGTTCCGTGAATGGCATTCCTAAAGGATCACGACTGGCGGTATCCACCAATCTGCTGGCAGCTTTGATCGCTGTATTGATGAGGGCGACACAGCAGACTGGAAACCTGGATGGCGCTCTCGAAGAAGAAGACCGTCGCATGGCTGCCGCAAGAGCCATACTTGGCGAGTGGTTGGGGGGATCTGGTGGAGGTTGGCAGGACTCGGGAGGGATCTGGCCGGGGATCAAGTTGATCGAAGGAACTGCAGCCTGTCCGGGAGACCCTGAATATGGAATCAGTCGAGGGCGGCTCCTTCCGACGCACAGGATTCTCAGTGGAACAGAAGTTTCGGATGAGACATTGGAAAAGTTACAACAAAGTTTGATCCTGGCTCATGGAGGAATGGCGCAGAATGTCGGACCGGTGCTGGAGATGGTGACTGAGAAGTATCTTTTGCGTTCCGAGGTAGAGTGGACAGCCCGGCAATCGGCGATGGATATATTAAATCGTCTGTTGGATTTGATGAAATCGGGCGATATTCAATCGGTTGGAGAATGGACAACCAGGAATTTTTTCGGACCGATCCAAACCATTATTCCTTGGGCAACCAACGATTATACAGAACAAATCGTGGCGCAATGTCGGGATCGGTTTGGCTCTGATTTCTGGGGATTCTGGATGCTGGGAGGCATGGCTGGAGGCGGGATGGGATTTCTTTTTAGTCCGGACCGCAAACAGGAAGCGCAGCCGTGGTTATTAAAGACCATGAATGAAATCAAAAAAGCTTCCGAAAAAGCGGCGCCATTTGCCATGGACCCGGTGGTTTATGATTTCAGCATTAATCATCGAGGGTCCGTCGCTGATTTGATTCCGTTGAATCCGAATCGGGCTCCGATGCCGCGAGCGTATTATGAATTGATGGCACCCAAGTGGCTGCGATTGAAGTCCCGGGATTTAAGAACAGGACAAAGAGAAGAATTGGAACGACTAGCCAACGCCTGCCAGACCGATCCGTCCCTGCAGGGAATGATTCAGTCATTATTCCAACGGATGATGCCCTCTGCCGGGGAGACAGGATCTAATCAGGCTAAGTTGAAAACACTCTTGGAAGACAACGGATTCGATAAAATTCAGCATGAGCAGATCCGTTCTGACTTGCAAAGTGGAAGAATTGGGCTGGCGCAAAATCGACTGGCAGCCAATACACTCATCGAAGATGTCCGCCCTGAAGATGTGCGAGACACCATTCGAGAAACTCCATCGGATGAGACAGTTGGCATTGGGGAAAAAGCGATACGCGATGGGCAGACGGCTGTATTGTCCTTGGCAGGTGGAGTGGGTAGTCGCTGGACACAGGGAGCTGGTGTTGTCAAAGCTCTGAACCCGTTTTGCAAGTTTCACGGCAAGCATCGGAATTTTATCGAAACTCACCTGGCAAAGACCCGTAAAGTATCCAGAAAGTATGATGTTTCGATCCCGCACCTCTTCAGTACAAGTTACATGACTGAAGCCCCCATTCGGGAAACATTGGAACGCCATCAGAACTACGGGTATGAAGGCATGGCTGTGGTATCTGCGGGCAGATCTGTAGGGCTGCGGATGATTCCGATGGTAAGAGATCTGCGATTTGCCTGGGAGGAAACACCTCAAATGGCGCTGGACGAACAAAAGCAGAAAATGCGGGACAGCTTTCGCGCTGCGTTGATGAATTGGGCAAAAGAGCAGGGGGAAGGTCGGGACTATGTGGATAACGAACCTGAGCAATGTCTGCATCCGGTTGGGCACTGGTATGAATTTGCTAACCTTCTAAGAAACGGACTGCTGAAAGAACTCTTTGATACCCATCCGAACCTTCGGTATTTGATGCTGCACAACATCGATACATTGGGGGCAACATTGGATCCGGGGTTACTTGGCGAGCACATTCAATCCGGCGCCGCGCTTTCATTTGAAGTCATCCCGAGGCGCCTGGAAGATCGCGGAGGCGGTCTTGCCAGAGTGGATGGGCATCCTCAGTTAGTTGAAGGGTTGGCCATGCCGCACGAGGAAGCGGAATTTGAGTTGACCTATTACAACTCGATGACGACCTGGATCGACCTGGACGAAACGTTGAAAGTGTTTCATTTAACACGCGAGGAACTGGGCGATGCAGAAAAAGTGGCAAGCGGGGTTCGGCGTATGGCTTCCCGGATGCCGACGTATGTAACGCTGAAAGAAGTTAAGAAACGTTGGGGTCACGGGCAGGAAGACATCTTTCCTGTGACGCAATTCGAAAAGCTGTGGAGTGATATGACTGCATTACAGGATTTGAAAACCGGGTTCATTGTTGCGCCTCGACTTCGGGGACAGCAATTGAAAGATCCTGCGCAACTCGATGGTTGGCTGCGTGACGGTTCTGCGGCATATGTTGAAAATTTGTGCGATTTCTCTGATTAATCCTCAAACTCTCGATCTTTCTCAAAGAGAACGCCTTGGCAGAATTGCCTCGTGGCGTTCTCTTTTTTATTTATACAGACGTCTGAATTCTGTAATTTTGAAATATCCAAGCAATCCTGATTTCTATCCAAAAGATGTCTGGATTTGTTAAATCTCATTTAAAAATTCCTATGAAGGACCGTATCTTTAAAATCAGCAAGATAATCCGCTGGGCTTGCCCTGTCAGTTTGGTTTTAGCGCCAATAGCAGGGATGAGTGTTGATGTTTTTACCGACAACTTTGATGACGGTAATGACGATGAGTGGACCCATTTCGGACTCGAAAGCATTGGTTTACCACCTCCATCCTATGAATTTCCGGATGATGTATGGGGTGGAAAAGCCTACCGTATTGCGACACCCGCTCCGCCGGTTCCTGATGCCGGGCCTGGACGCGCTTTTACATATCTGGAACAGCACGTATTATCCGACTTTTTGATCGAAGCAGATGTTTTGGACTGGGATAACGACATAGACCAGGCATTTGGTTTCTTGCTTCGCGCTGAAAACATTGGTTTAGGGCAAACCACAGGTTATGTAGTGAATTATGATCCTCAGCAGGAATCTGGAGGCCGTGGACAATTCCAAATCAATCGCGTGGTTGGAGAAGCCTCCGATGAGACTATTGCGGCAGGTGATATTACTCTGCAGCCCGGGGAAGATTATCGGATGGTGGCAGCAGGAATAGGGGCGGATTTGTATGCTGCCATTTATTCTTTGAAAAATCTTACTGATCCGATTGTGGTCATTAGCTCTTCTGACGATGCATTCAGTTCCGGAGTTTTTGGATTTTTCAATTTTTCTCGTGTGGACGCAGAGGATTACACCAATTCGGAACTCGGCCGGGCAGATTCTACATTTGATAATTTCAGACTGAGTGATGATCCATTTGAAGCGATTGAACCATTTTTAGGTTTTTTCGTATACGCAGGCTTACCTTCGATTCCAGGACAACCAGATATTTTCTTTAAAAGTCCGCACAATTTAGACTCATACATTGATGCTGAGTCTGGATTGTTCATTAGTGTGTTAGCAACAGAGGGGAATCCCCTCAATACCGGATCCGCTAAGTTGATTTTGAATGGAAGGGACGTATCTTCGGGACTGGATGTAACTGAGGATCAAGGGGCTTATAACTTCGAGTTTGATGGACTTCAACCAAACACAGTCTATCACGCATACGCTGAAGTTTCTGCTGAGAATGGTCAGACTTCTTCGGTTGAATGGACTTTCGATACGTTCGAAGAAAGTTTTTTGGGATCTGATGAAGTTGTTGTGATTGAAGCAGAAGATTACAATTACGAAGGTGGGCAATATCAGAACGATCCTCCTGTTTCCGGATTTACTTTTGATGGTGTTCAGGTGCGTGGCTTTGGTGAGGGTTATCTGGATCTGATTGGCGTTCCGGGTGTCGATTACTTTGATTATTCAGATCAGACGGGTGGCGGTGTTGCTCCGGAATATCGGCTTGATGATAATGTGGGCACGCAAATTGGGTCGGTTGAAATTGAGCCAGGCATTTTCATCAACGACTGGATTCGGGGTAAATATCTGGTTGAAGGTCTGGAAGAGTATCAGGTGCGCCGCACAGAAGGAGGGGAATGGCTGAACTATACTCGTGATTTCCCGGAAGGTGAGTATCAGGTTTACTTACGCGCTGCATCAAGAGCGCAGCAGAGTGTTTTGCTGGATCGAGTCATGGGGTCAGCTGCGTTGGAGAATCAAGCTACCGAGTCCATTGGGCAGTTCAATCTACCGAATGATGGGCTGAAGAATTGGTATCGTTATACTCCATTGGTAGATGAAAATGGTAATCCCATTACCGTATCATTGTCTGGTACAGAAACCGTTCGGCTGACCATGGGTGGCGAACGTGAAGACCGGACCCAATACACTACTGTTCTGAACTTCCTGGCCTTTATTCCAGCGGAAGCTGGCCCTGCTTATGAGTTGTATGCCGCAGAATCGCTGGGTGGAGATTTCGCTCCGGATACAACGGCAGTATTAGATAGTGAAGCGGGCACATTTACTGTGAGCCTGGATGGGGCTGAAAAGTACTTCCGGGTGATGGGCTCTGCAGCTACGCGAATTGAGTCTATTCGAGTGGAGGAAGGAATGTTGATTCTGGAATTTGTGAACGAGTAATCAGCTCCTTTGATTCTGGCTGAGACAAAAAAAAGGACGTGATCTATATAATAGGTCACGTCCTTTTTGCGGTGAGAATCGATTTAGTTGAAAAGCTGGCGTAACAGTTCGGCTCCTCCGACCCAGGTTCCGATCATGCTGCCGAAGCTGGGAAGCAGAAATGCGAGGAAGACCTTGAGCAGCCGATTTTTCCACCATTTTTTAGCGTGGATAATATCCTCAGAAACTGCCTGGATTTCTCGAACACGTGGCGGACTGGCCCAGGCTTGGACGAAAGCTGTAACGTAACCCGCGCCTATGACGGGTGTCAGGCTCGTGAAAGGCGCGGCGAAAAAGCCCGCGATGATGGTGAGTGGATGAGATGCGGCAATCAGCGCTCCTATCGCGCAAGGTATCGCATTGGCCAAAAACCAGAACATGGAAGCGTTGCCAGCGGCTCCAGCCCCTTTCTGGAACGCAATGATCCCGATCATGGCCAGTATGGCGGCTGGTATTCCCCAGCCTAAAATTTTTCCGATCGGAGCTGATTTTGGAATAACTTCCAGCTCCAGGAGATCATGTTCGGTCGATGATTCCAGATGGCCGGTCATCCCGGAACTGTGGCCAGCGCCAATCACCACCACGATTTTAGATCCCTCAGCCTGACGGGTTTTTTCAGCCATGTACGCGTCACGCTCATCAATCAATACCCTTTTCAAATCTGGAAATACTTCGCCTATTTCGTCCAGCATTCCAGAAAGGACATCCTGTTCTTTGATCTGGTCCAGCTTCTCTTCATTGATCGTGGAGCGATCGAACAGACCACCGAGCATGGAGGACAACAACAGGAATTTTTTGAAAAATGGAGTCGATTTCCATGCGCGTTTCAGGGTGATTCGAACATCTCTATCGATTAAATCACAAGGGATCTTATGCGCTTCGGCGACCTTAGTGGCTTCCAGTAATTCCATACCCGGCATGGACCCCATTTGAGCGCCCAGACGTTTCTGGTAAGAAGCCAGAATGATTTGAGCGATCAGTGGGCTGATCTGCTGATTCTTGATCAACATTTTGATGTCCAGCTCTTTCCATTTTTCAGGATTTGCCAACGCCTCCAGACGCCGTTCGTCCAGTTCAACCAGTACCCTGTCTGGCTGGACCGTTTCGATGACTTCTCGCACCAGATTGACCGAGGACTTGGAAATATGAGCTGTGCCCACCAGCCAAACAGTTCGGTTTTCATTTTTGATGACGGAAACATCCTTCCAGCTGGTTTTTCCCTGGCTCTCGGCTTCATTAATGGAGGTCTGCTGAGGCGCTCCCTGAGGATTTGCTTCCGATTCTGTGGTCGGACTATGGGGATCTTTTGGCGGTGAATCGCTCATAAGTGGATTGTAATTATCTGGACATTGAAAGCCACTATCCGGAAATAGGAAAGAAAAGAAAACTCCAGATCCTCTCATGGGGTGTGAATGAAGTTGGGCGACTCCTGATGTAATGAAGGTTGATCGAGAAGATGCAGCGTTCTTGTTCAGATTTAGCTTTGAAAAACTCCACTGAGTGGTGGTACTTATTTAACGTCTTATTGAGAATAGTTGAGAATCTGGAAATGAACTTGTCAGTTATGAGGTGAAGAATAAGCATTGCGGACACTTTGGTCGTCCGAGTAATTAGCCATGAAAACGATAGCCCATCAATTCAACAAGCCAAACCGCCTATCAGACCTGCATCGGTTGCTGAAGTCCGCATTCTGGATCACTTTGTTATCCGCCAGCGTTATGCTGTTACTTGTCGGTTGCTCTAATCATTCACAAGAAGACGCTAATCATACAGGTCCTGGAAAAGCTTATGAGGAGGCTCAGAATCGGGTTAAACAGCGCGATTACAAAGGCGCGATCGTTGCTTATGAAGCTGAGCTGAGAGATAAGCCTGATAATGCTGAAGCGCATCTTGAAGTGGCAATACTTCATCAGAAAAGGACATATGATTTTGCGGCAGCGATTTTTCACTATCAGAAGTTTCTGGATCTGCGTCCTGACAGTGACTCTCGGATAAGTGTCGAGAAATCCATCGAAGTCTGTAAGCGAGCTATTGCTTCCACAGTTGAACTGGAACCCAATTCATTTGCCCTTCAGAAGCATGTGACTGAATTGACCAAAACCAACGAAAAGCGCACTCGTGAAATTCAGTTACTTGAACAGAAAAATGCTGACTTGACTGGTGATATTTCAAAACTAACCGCTGAGTTGGCAAAACTTGCAGCAGAAATTCAGCGCATTAAGCAGCAAGGAGCGATGGAGTATGCCAAAAGTCTGCGAGAAGGAGGGGCTGCTACTGCTGGAGTCAGTCAGGAATTTATTGACTCAATTGTTGAAAAATACACACTGCGGTACACGATCCAACCAGGAGACTCATTTTGGAAGATTGCCAACGACCACAACATTGATGTCGCTTTACTGCAATCAGCGAATCCAGACCTGAGCGCTAAATCCATTCGGCCGGGGGATGTGATGAACATTCCGAAGAAGCCTGAGTAAATCCGGCGTTCCATTTTAAGATTATTATGCGACTTTAAGCCCTGTCCGGGGTTCTCTGGGCAGGGTATTAATGTTTCTTGCAACAGCCCGGAATTGCCGTGATGTTCCTCTGTCCCTCAGGTCAAATGATTATGTGAAGGGAGGCTCTCTCCGAACGCATAAGAACCAAAATGTTGTGCGCATCATCATTATCTGACGAATGAAATAGTTAAAAAGGCAGGGGTTGTTACGACGATTTTCATGAGATTCAGACAAATAACTGAGAAAGGCTGATTTTATGTTGAAAAAGTTTTTTATGGGCGCCGTGACCTTGTTCTGGATTGGAATGAACGTTGCGCTGTGGCGAGTGGAGTATGGAGCCGCTAAGCAAGGAGGTTCGGTGATTCCCATGGATCTGGTTTGGGAGAAACTTCTAACCGCTCCCGACAGCTCAGGCTTGGCTGTGCTTTCAAAAGGAAAAAGAATCGGATTCTTTCGCTGGACTCCTACGGTGAAAGAACCTGTCATTGGAACAACCGGCTCTACCTCGGAATCTTATGTGGAAGGGATGGTTAAAGAACCTTTGGGCTATCTACTGCATCTCGAAGGCAGCTTGAGTTTACCAAATGAGGAGTCGACGAGAATTCGTCTCGAGTGGCGACTCGATCTGAAGAATGAGGAGGACTGGAAGGAGGTTTATTTCTCATTGGACAATCGCAAATTGGAACGCGGTGTTGAGCTGAGCATGCAAAGTGAATCGGATGAACTTGAACTGCGATTTGGTGGAACCCGCGATCGAACGACCGTCACCGTCACTCGCGACGAACTTCAGAATCCGGCGAAGTTGTTGAACCGGTTTGGTATGGGCTGGGCGGCTCCGATGATTCAAGGAATGGCTGCAACTGCCGCAGGAGGTCTGGGCGGCGCCGCTGTCAAACAAACTGAGGAGAGCGAGGAAATCTCACGCATCCCGTTATCGCTGGCTTTGAAATGGGACGCGCGAATGGATTGGAAAATGTTTGGGCGTTCACGCGTCAGGGTTTACCGGCTGACCGCGCAAATACTGGAGGGAGAAGAAATGACACTGATTGTTTCTCGAGTGGGAGAAATTATTGAAGGGTCTCTCCCCGGTGGAATCACATTTCAAAACGACCAGTTGTTAGGCTTGTAGATGAGTGGGAAAAAAACATTAAAATTTTGGAGCTGAAACAAGGATAGAGATCAATCTTGAGATTGAGGAAAGGAAGGCGAGAAGGACATGATTGAACTGAAACAGTTGCGTAAGAACTTCGGAGATTTAAAAGCTGTAGATGGTATCGAATTAAACATTCCCAAAGGCCAGTTCTTTGTGGCTCTCGGACCGAATGCCGCTGGAAAAACGACTACCATCAAAATGATCTGTGGACTCATCAAGCCAACATCAGGTCATGTTAAAGTAGCTGGGTTTGATATGGACAAGGAGCCGCTCGAAGCCAGGAAGCGGATGGCTTATGTTCCGGATTTCCCTTTTCTTTATGACAAGCTGACACCTTGGGAATTCTTTCGATTCACTGTGGAATTATTCGGGATGCCATTGGAAATGCTCGAAACACGGGGCATGGAGTTGGCGGAGCGATTTCATCTGCAACCTTATCTGAAGAAAACTGTGGAAAGCCTGTCGCACGGCACACGCCAACGGGTGGCGATCGTTTCCGCGCTGTTGCATGATCCGGAAGTCTTTGTGATTGATGAACCGATGGTTGGGTTGGACCCTCAGCATGCCCGTATCGTGAAAGACATTCTGAAGGAAAGGTCGCGGGCGGGTATGACTGTCTTTTTGTCCACGCACCAACTGAGCGTGGCTGAAGAACTCGCGGATCGGATCGGGATCATTCACCGCGGTAAACTGATTGCAGAGGGAACCGTGTCGGAGTTGCAATCCAGGATGGGATCTGAATGGGCTTTGGAACAAATGTTTTTGGAGCTGACCGCTCAGGAAGATCAGGCCAGGGAAGAAGAGTCAACGGTGTCAACGCAATCATAGGCGTTGATGGATTCAATTTGAAAAGAAAGGTTTGAGTTATGGAAACCGAAACAGCAGCAGGATCCACTCCGGTTATTGAAGCATCAACCGGAATAGAAAAAAGCCGACACAAGAGTCCGGTGTTGTTATTGCTGCGAGTTCACGTGCTGCAATCCTGGAGAAGGTTGTCAGCGATTCGTGAACAATCCAAATTGTTGAGTGGGGCGATCATGGGCTTTATGGCCTGTTACTTGATTTTCTCCTACTGGTTGTTTGCGAAAGGGCTGGGATTTATCGAGGCATTTCCCGGATTGGGGCCATTATTGACGGAACGGTTGATGTTTCTATTGTTTGCGTTTCTTTTTGCATTGTTGTTGTTGAGTAATCTGGTGATTCATTACACCAATCTGTTTCGCAACCGGGAGACGCAGTTTCTGGTTCCATTACCCATTGATAACAACTCCATCTTTCGCTGGAAATTTATCGAGTCCACAGCGCTGGCATCCTGGGCATTCTTATTTCTCATTGCTCCGTTACTGGCAGCGTATGGGGTTAAGTCCGACGCCTCGCTGAGTTTTTATCCATTTGTAATTGCGTTGATCGCCTTGTTTATCGCGTTGCCGGCAGCGCTGGGAGGCTTTTGTGCCATTAACCTGGCGAGGTATATGGATCGGCGTGCGTTTCAGATGATCGCTGTGGGATTGGCTGCAGCCGGTTTACTGAGCGCTTTCTTCTGGTTGAAGCCGGAAGCGATTTCAGAGGACTCGTTGGAGACGCGTGTGCTGGCAGTTTTGGACCGGTTGTTGCATAAGACCAAGTTTTCACAATTTCCGTTTCTGCCCAGTTACTGGTTGGCCTCTGGCGCTCAGCTTTGGATCGAAGGCGCCTTTATGTCAGCAGGTTTCTTTCTGATGACGTTGTTGAGTTACAGTCTGTTTTTCGGAGCGATTGCTTTCACTCAGCTGGGAAATTATTTCTATGACGCTTTTTCTGCCTCTCTGAGTCGCGAGAGTGTATTCGGACAATGGAGTTGGTTTCGTCAGTGGAAAGCCAAGGAGCGCGCCAGGAAGTTTGAGTATCATCCGAGTTGGGTGGAGAGGCTGGCGAGATTAGTTCCTGGATTGCGGCCCGACACGCGGGCGGTGGTGATGAAAGATATGCTGATGTTCTGGAGGGACACAGCGCAATGGGGACAGACGCTGATGCTATTCGGACTGCTCGGTGTTTACATCATCAATCTACGCCATTTCTCAAGACAACTGTCTAATCCCTTCTGGGTGCATTTGGTTTCTTACTTGAACCTGCTGGCTTGTTCTTTAAATCTGGCGACTTTGACGACTCGGTTTGTTTACCCTCAGTTTTCTTTGGAAGGTAAACGAATCTGGATGGTCGGGATGGCGCCGATGGGGATTGTGAAGGTGGCGCGAGTCAAATACTGGCTGGCCTGTTCGGTATCTCTTGCGGTGACCATTGGGTTGACGGCTCTATCCTGCTACATGTTGCAACTGCCCTGGCAGCGAACCCTGTTTTTCATTTCAGCTATCACGATCATGACGTTCAGTTTGAATGGACTCGCCGTTGGACTGGGATTGCTTTATCCCAATTTTAAAGAGGACAACCCGAGTAAGATCGTCAGTGGCTTTGGTGGAACCTTTTGTTTGATCCTGAGTTTCCTTTACATCGTTGGGTCTGTCGCCTGCCTGGCTTACGGGGCTCCAAGAAGTGGTTCGGTGTCCGTGGGAGAATCGGTAATGCGTGGAATGCTGAGTTGGGGATCGTTTGCAGGGATGAGTTTTCTGATCGGATACCTGCCCATGCGGATCGGGTTTCGGAAATTACCGAACATGGAAATTTAGGGTGTTAACCACGGAAGGCTCGGATGGTACGGAAGTTTTTTAACCACGAAAGGCACGAAAGGCACGAAAATTTGTAATGTTTTAGCTTTGCGTCTTCGCGTCTTTGCGTGCCCCCATAGAAGGGTCGTCCTGTGGCTGGTTGTTAATTCTTCACCCCAGGACGACTTTTGTATCAGATCAATCCAATGATCGGATTTTGAGATTTCTATACCAGACAGCGTCACTGTGATCCTGCAGCAGGATGTGACCTTTTTTGGCTTTGGCGAAGTCAGGGCGATTTCTGAATTTACTCAGTTGGATGGCTTCTTTGAATTCTGGACTTTCCAGTTCGTATTCCAGAACGAGTGTTCCATTAACCCAATGTTCGACATGTTTGCCGTCCACTAAAATACGTCCGGAATTGTACTCTCCAACGGGACGAAGGATTTTGTCTTTGGAAGGGGTGTAAATGTCATACAGGCCGGCTGAAGTGCGATTTCCGTTCCGGCCGGCTTTTGCGTCTGGATGACCATCGTCGTCGAGGACTTGATACTCGGATCCGACTGCTCCCAGATCTTCAATGATTCGATACTTAATACCACTGTTTGCGGCTGGAGCGACTTTCCATTCAAAACGAAAATCGAAACTGGCGTAAGTGTCTTTCGTGATAATGTCCCCACCGCCACCTCGATTAGTGTGGTGAATAGCTCCGTCTTCGACCACCCAGCCTTTCTCCGGAAATCCGTCTTTGCGCATGCCTCGCCAATGTTCCATCGATTCACCATCAAAAAGCAGCTCCCAGCCAGCGGCTTTCTCGGCTGAGGTCAGTTGGTTATTCCCATCCGCCAAGGCCCGGATTTTGATATTCTTAAACCAGGCTTCTTCTCCATGATGCTGAATCGCAATCTTGCCGGATTCATTCTTCATGAAGTCCGGATAGCTTTTGAATTTACTGTCGCTGATCAGTTCCGCGAGTTTGTCGGATCCCCAGGTGTACTCCACTGCTTTTTTGTGATTCAACCAGTGTTCAACATGATTTCCTCGAAACAGGATGCGGCTGTGATTGAACTCACCCACAGGTCGGGTTTCC
>JAUIHU010000024.1 GCA_030432175.1 Verrucomicrobiia bacterium
GAGGGACTCATTCTATGGGAAGATCCGGAATTCAACTTAAATAATGATGCAGTGAGCCGGTTTTACCGAGTCCATACCGAGTAAACTGTCAATGTTGTATCCGGAAAAAAAACGAAGCGTCCCTGAGGGGGGGCGCTTCGTTCTTTTTTTGATTTAACTTTTTAGAAACTCTCAGATCTGATGAAACCTCAAGGCATGGGGCCAACCAGTTCAATGATGTTGCCGTCCGGATCTCTCACCAGCGCAAGATAAATCCCCTGAGGTAAATTCTTTGGCAGTTCCAGCGGACCATCTGCCAGCGGGGCGACTCCAGCTTTCTGGGCCCTCTCCAGAGCAACGTTCAGATCCGGGACGTGCAGTGTCAGATAACTGAAACCAAGTTGTGAATGAATATATTGATTGTCCGATGGCTTTCCAATGTCGCAGCCAAACGACATCAACTTAATTTTGGTGGTCGGATCGTCTCCGCCCAGGGTGAATACTCGTATGTCCAAAGACTTGCCATCACTGAGTCCAATTCTCTTAGCGTAATCTCCGTTTACTTCGAATCCAGGAGCCTCGGTTAGTCCGAGCGCTTCTTTATAAAAACTGGCTGATTTATCGAGATCTCTGACCACTATCCCTATGTCAACTATCGGCGACGCATTGGGAGAATCTGCATGGGAAGATAATTCTGCAGGGATAATGCTGGTCAGCGCGGCTAAAACAAGCAACTGGGCTGTCCGAATTTTGAGTTGGAATAGTTTTTTCATAGTCTTTGTTTTTAGAGTGATCCAGACGAGGATCAAATTGTCTTTCTATATCACTTACGATCCAATGATGTATATCGTTTGCTTTTCAACGTCAGAGATTTTCAGGCCCTGGTAAGTTTTGAAGCAGCAGCTTCGTCCAGGTAAAAAGTCACATTGGCATGATCCTGTAACAGGCTTGCCGGGCACGAGATGTCGAAAGGGCCTTGAATCGCATTGAAAACTGCATCGGCTTTCTTTTCGCCCAAAGCAAGCACGATGATTTCATCCGCTTCCCGAATGGCTCCGATTCCGACAGACAGGGCGCAGCGTGGGACTTCGGCCGGATCCTTAAAGAATCGCCCGTCACTGTTTGCTTCAATTGTTTCGGTTGTCAGAGAAACGATGCGGGTCCGACTGTTGACTTCGCTGCCGGGTTCATTGAAGGCGATGTGTCCGTTACCGCCGATGCCCAAAAACCAGAGGTTAATTCCTCCCTGGGCCTGGATCTTTGTCTCATAAGCCTGACACTCCAACTCCGGATACCGAGCCACTCCATCCAGCAGGTGACGATTCCAGGTCGGGAGGTCAATGTGCTGAAAGAAATTGGTTTCCATAAAATACCGATAGCTTTGAGGGTGAGCTCCGGATAACCCAAGATATTCATCTAAATTGAAAGTGACCGCCTCACTGAAGCTCAGGCCGGCTTGATGTTGCCGGATGAGTTCTTTGTAGACTCCCAACGGGGTGGAACCGGTTGGAAGCCCCAGTCGAATGCGAGGGTTGGCGCTGACCAGCTCAGCTATGCGAGTTGCAACGGCCTGACTGGCTTCTTGCTCTGTTTTGAATGTTTCGTATCTCATTTTTTGGGATCGGATTTAATCCTAATAAGGGATTTCATGGATCCGATTGTCGATTAAAAATCTTCCTCGACAGCCTCAATTCTTGTTGTGGGTTCGAATGAAGATTCCAAAGCTTTGTGGAATAAAACACGCCATTGGTCCGCACGATTTTTTAGCCAGATTCCCATGCTCAGAATAGGGAGGAATATGGCCACACTCAGCAGCGCCGAAGGTAATAGCGCGGTCAAGTAAAGTGACCAGCTGATCAAGATCCAGATAACGAAAAGGTAAAGTCCAGGGGGGCGCAGGCCTGGTTGAATCTTCACACGAAGTATCCCGCCTTCAAAATCACCATACTCAATCAAAGTATTTACTTTAAACTGAAGCCAGAAATCACCTAAGGCGGTCATATCATATTGGGACCATCCATCATCCAGTCGAACCACTCCACAGCAAGACTGCCATTGGGTTTTTAGTTTGTTCAAAAAGCTAAACCGGTCCGGCACAACGGTTGAATAAGTATAAAAGTCCCAGGCAGAACCACGTTTCCAGTGACTGTTCGTTGCGCTAAAGGCGCCGATACTTTTTGCAAGGCATGCTTGAGGTGTTTGAGATAAATTCCACCGCTCCTTGTATCTCGACAAACCTCGGTAAACCGGGTGAATGAATCTCAGCCATGAGATTAAAGGACGAATCCAGATTCGACGTTTTTCAGGAGGAATCGCTCTGACCGGGATTTGACTCCAAGCGCGAATGAAATGGTAGCTTGCTAAAAGTGCGCTGGCTGCAAAGAACCAAGGCACAGCGAATCCAAGAATCCAGCATGGAATGTGCAAGAGGAACCAAGTTTCAATTTGGCATTGCTGAATGGGATTCCAGGTTCTCTGGCGAATACTTTGGTAAACGAGTTGAAACCCTGCAGATCCAAATGGACCTCCATAAATCGGTCCCTGATCGTCGGGGTTCCAAGAACCTCCGCCTTCATAAAGAGAGCCTTTCCAGAGGCTTCTGCCGAGCCCGTCAAAAAGTCCGGGATGAGCTATTTCCAGAGCAGCCTCTGCCTTGCCATACCCGGACTGTTGCCGTAGGTAAGCCTTTACCGTATCTCTGCGATGGTGCCACACGAACGCAGCTCCGGAGAAACCGATGGTTGCTCCTGATTCCTGCAAGCGCCAACAGATATCCACATCATCACCAGCTGTTTTGAAAACCGGATTGAATCCACCGATAGCCTGCAAAGCCTCCTTTCGGAAAATCATATTGCAGCCAGGAATATGTTCCGCGATTTCATCCGTCAGAAGTACATGCGTTGGCGCGCCAGGAGAAAGATGAACGGCCGTAGCCATGACGCCGTCCTCTTTAGGTGGAAAGTTTGGCCCCCCGATTCCCTCCCAATTCCGATCTTTCAGACCACGCAATGCAAATCGCAGCCACGATTCGGGGGCGTAGCAATCGTCATCAATAAATGCCACCCAGACTCCTCTGGATTTTTCGATGCCAAGATTGCGAGCGCTGGAAAGTCCTGCCTTGTGCTGATGAAAATACCTGACCGCTGAGAAAGATTTGGCAATGCCGGCGGTATTATCACTGGAGCCATCATCGATAACCAGAATTTCGTAGTTGGGATAATCCAGGCGGGTGAGACTTGTCAGACATTCTTTCAAATACCTTTCTCCATTGTGAGTCGCAACAACGACAGACACCATGGGAAGATCTGGATCGGGATTTAATGGAGTTCCCAGCTCTTTATAGTGGGATTGGACCGAATGCGAAGCGGCTTTAGGATTTCCTTCGCGGTCGGTGATTCCAAAATTCCAGTTTTCAACCCAACGCTCCTGCTTCCACCATAGATCCGTCCAGGAAAAAACAAAACACCCCGCCGCCCCGGAGCGAAATGCCAGTTCCAGTTGTGAGTCCAGGAAGGTAGCTTGAGTCGTTTCCCCCTCTCTCAAGGAGTCCATGCCAATTTCGCCGATCAAAAGAGGCTGTGCTCCACAACGATGGTGGATGCGTCGGAGGTATCTCTCGAAATCGGAAGCCTGATGGAGGTAGACATTGCAAGTGGTGAAATCCATGCCCACGGGGTGTAAGTATTCCGTCGATGGATAATTAGCGAAAGTGACAAGCGTTTCTGGAGCGGATTGTTTAGCGATGTCAAATGCGGTTTCAAGAAACGATTCCACTTTCCTTCTGCCATGCCAGCGAATCGATTGTGGTGGAATCTCATTGGCAATCGAAATTGCAATGACATTGGAGTATTTCCCAAGTTCTTTAGCAGCTGAGCCAATTTGGTTCAGAATATCGCGGACTACTTTTCTATCGCCCAGAAATGCCTGGTGTGGATTCCAGGGAATGTCTACTAGAATGCGGATCTTATTTTCCTTAGCCAAATCTATGAGCCATTCTGGAGGAATTGTGTATAACCGGATCGAATTCACTCCCACTGAGACCATTTCCTGAAAATCCAGTCTGGTTTGCTCCCTGGGCCTGAATTGATAGCCTGCTTCGTCAGGAGGAAAGGGGCCATAAGTCACTCCAAGAATGCGAAACGGACGCCCAGCCAGAGAAAAAAATTTGCCATCCACCTCTACCCTGAGATTCATAATGTTTTCAGATGAATCTGGGCTTGTCGTCATGGTCTAAATATCGAGTCGTGTTTCTTGACACACAGTTGAACTGCGATTGGAGTGAACTATCAATCAGCTGATTTACGTCGGTTAAACCGGCTCCTGTGAGCTGTGTCCTACGATCTTGTTTTAAAAAGAATAACCAGATCACTCATGGAAATCACACAAAAAAGCTCCGTCAGAATGGATCTGACAGAGCCCGCCTGTGGAGCCGTTTATTTCCAGGTGTTTATGCTATTTCATGAGATTATCCTGAATTATACTGAAAATGGTTTTTTAGTCTGAATAACAGGATCTAATAACCATCGTCATAAATGATCACATCCTGTGATCCTTGGCCATTCTGGGGAGCAGGCTGACTGACACCAGGAAGAGGAGGCGAGCCTGGATCGCGCAACGCATTGTAGGTTTCCATCAGGATGCGCTGTTCTTCTGCCGTAGAAATGCCAGCAGGGCGCAGATCGACTGCGGCTGGATTGCTGTTTCTGCCTCGGCTGACCACCTGAGCGTTGCCTCGGGAAATCCCGTTAGCGTTTCTTGATCCGGAATTATATGCTCCAGAATTAACACCAGCGACAGTTCCCCGCCCACCGGAATTATTACGTCCAGAAGAAGCGACGGTTGGAGTCACCCCACCGCGAGTTGTGGTTGATCTGCCTCGGGTTGAAGATCCGCCCCTGTTAGCAGCGGTCTTTGCTGCGTTTCCCCTTGCAGCAGAGCCCTTCCGACTCTGGGAGTTTTTCCTGCCGTGATCTTTAAAATTCAAGGTCATCAACTTCCCGTCTCTTCTGATTTTTACTTTTTTCAAATCAGTATCGATGTCCAAAGCTTCAATTCCTTTCTGGCTTTGCCCTTCTGACAAAGTGTAATAACTGTTAGTTCCATCTTTAACGGACATTAGGTAGACGCTTGCTGGAGAAACCATAGTGGAAAAACCAGTCAAAAACAGCTCTCCAACCTCCGCTGGAGGAGGTTCCTCTTCTTTGGGTGGAGCGTTGGTTTTTGGGGGATTCAGGTTGAAGGCGTTCCTTGATACCAGGGCCTTGAGTCGAAGAACAGGATCTCCCTCAGCTTGGGCGTTGTCGGTGGTCCAGCGCAATGTCAACAGGACCGCAAAGACCAGTAAAAGTATAGCGCTCCAATGAGAAGGAGCTAACTTCGTCCCATTTTCGAGCCGGGAACGACCGGTTTTCTGTTCTTTTCCTTTCAATTCACTTCTCATGATAGCTTATTTCGAATGAGTCTAGAACACGTGAGATTTATTTCCATTCAGAATGTAACAAATGGTCCAAAAATTTTTGTGGGGTATGTTTTGTCGGCTGCCGCGCGCCGTCAAAGGAGTCAATGGCTCCGTCTGTTAAGAGGTTTAACTCCGAATGTCGCTTAAGGTTGTGTTGATTTGGAATAATTTTGAACTCGATTTTAAAGACCTTTCCCATCAGAATCATCTCCAACTGAAGAAGCAGGATACCTGAACTGAAGTGAGCAGGATTAAATTCCTCCAACATTCATATCCTGCCTTCTGAACTATCAGGTAGTCGGAATGACTCCTGAAATCGCCTGACATTGTTCTCAAGATATTATTTCTGAATGAGCGACACCAAACCAGTCATTGAAGTGGAAAACCTGGTCGTGGAATATGGCCGTGGCAGAAAAAAGATTAGAGCGGTCAATGGGCTCTCCTTTCAGGTTCATCAAGGTGAGTGTGTCGGTTTTATTGGAGCCAATGGAGCAGGGAAATCAACGACAATGAAAACGTTGATGGGATTTATCTTCCCTACCTCTGGTATTACACGCGTTTTTGGTGAACCCGCGACTGAGGGGAAAAGCCGCCAGCGGATTGGGTATCTTCCCGAGGTAGCGCTGTACTATCCGTTCATGAAAGCCCGCGAATTGCTTGAGCTTTATGGAGGTTTGCATGGACTGAGTCGGTCAGATTTGAAGAAAAAAATCCCCGCAATGTTGGAGAAAGTGGGATTGGCAGGACGTGGAGAGATCCTGTTGAAAAATTTTTCCAAAGGGATGCAGCAAAGACTCGGTATAGCTCAATCGCTCATTGCTGAACCGGAAGCGTTGTTTTTTGATGAGTTGTCGTCCGGGCTGGATCCAATCGGGCGTTATGAACTGCGTGATTTACTTATGGAATTGAAGGAGCAGGGACGAACTATTTTCTTCAGCTCCCACGAGTTGTCTGAGGTGGAAAGCTTGTGTGATCGAGCGTTGATCATTCATCGTGGACAAGCCATTCGAGAGGGAACCGTTGAGGAATTAATTCAGTCTTCCAGAACGATTGACCTCCATTTCACCCTGAACGATCTATCCAAAGTCAGCGAGTCTTTGAGGTCCAGAATCCAACCCGATGGCGCCCGGTTTCACATGACAACGGACGCATCGGAGTCACTCGCTGATGTGGTTGCTCAACTAGCGCAGGTGGGAGCCCAAAACATTCGCCCCGAAGTTAAGAATAATGCGCTTGAGGAGTACTACATGAGAATTGTTCGGGAAACTGAAACTCACAACGACTTTTGAGATAATTGGATCATGACCCAGACTTTGAGGAATATAGGTTTGATAGCCAAAAGTATCTTATTGGAAGCGATCCGGAGAAAAGAGGTTTATGTAGTCGTCTTTGTGGCCTGTTTGATTATCGGGACGGTGATGACAATGGATTTCTTTCAGATTCAGGGGATCACCAAGTTTTACCGTGAAGTGGCGTTGAAAGTCATGAGTCTTTCCACCGGGTTGATGGTGGTATTATTAAGCGCCCGGCAACTGCCTCGGGAATTCAAGAACCGGACTATTTATCCACTGCTGGCCAAGCCGATCAGCCGTAACACATTTTTACTCGGCAAACTGGTTGGAGCCATGGCGGCGGCGGCTTTTTGTTTTGCCCTCTTTATGGCAGTTTATTTGACGGGCAGTTGGTATCTGGGTGGAGATGTTCCATGGGCTCTCTTTTTTCAATACGTTTATTTACAAATGTTGATGATGGCGGTTTTGTCTACATTAAGTTTTCTGCTTTCCATGACATTAACTTTAAGCGCTGCAACGACTATCGTCGTTCTTTTGTTCATACTCAGCGCAACCATTACCAGCGCAACGACTTTTGTTTATTATACTTTGGATCAACTCGGACAATGGGTCATTGCTTTTCTCACATACCTGATACCTCAATTCACTCTCTTTGATCTCTCAGCAAAGGCAGTTCATGCGCAGCAATGGGAACCTTTGAGTCTGAAAGTTATGATGGCATTGACTCTTTATGCTGGAATCTATTGCCTGGTCTTTTTTGTTGGATCTGCCCTGCTGTTTAAAAAGAAAGCTTTGTAATGAGCGAAATGCAAAACTCTTCATCCATTCGATCTGTTCTGCTGATCGTTCGAGGTGTTTGGATCGAGTCCATTCGTCAGAAGGATATTCTCGCTTTGGGCGTATTAATGGGAATATATTTCCTGGGTGTTTCTGTGATCAGGATGGTGGGAATTGACAATCCGGCGACAGGGACATTTTTATACAATCTTGGACTGACATTGACCGGTTATTGCGCTCATGTAATTGCTTTACTCAGCGCTGGAAGGCAGATACCCGATGAGCTTGAGAACCGTACGATTTATCCGATTCTTGCCAAACCTGTCAGTCGCACCGAATTTCTGGTAGGTAAATGGTTGGCAGCGACTTCATTTGGCTGGGTGGTTGCTGGCAGCCTGGCGGTTTTGGTTTACCTGATGACGCCGCAACTCGAATCCTACAGCAGTTTAATGGGTTGGCAGGCTCTCAGCGGCGCCTTGGTTTCGATCGCAGTCATCACTGCCTGGGCTTTATTACTATCTCTGATGTTTCCCAAACCACTGACATTTGTGCTGATCGGATTGTGGTTCTTTCTTGGTGAAAAGTTGATCGCCATTTTGGAAACCTCTCTTTCAACCTCCAGTAATCTGACGATTGTGGCCTGGATCTCTGAGTACCTTCCGAATTTTGCCAGGTGGAATCTTTGGACACGTTACACCGACGGCATTGAATCATTGTCAGTTGGAGTCTGGGCTGGAACGATTCTCTATGGAATTTTGTTTATGGTCATTCCTCTGGTGATTTCAGATCACTTATTTCGTCGTAAACCACTCTGAGTTTAAAATTGTTACCTTTTAATTCAGGCCTTTTCAGTTACCCGGCAGGCAACGGCAAACCCGAAAACCAATGAAATATATCAACGGTCAAAAATGGAGCTTATCTCGTCTATTCAAGAGGTTGGCTAAAGATAATGTTGGCGCAACGCCGACTCAATACGGCTCTCGCAATTTACCCGCAACCGTTCAAAGCGTTGCGTTTGTTTTTACATTTTTTATTGCTGCGTCTGGGCAGGCTCAACAGAACCCGATACCTTCACCAGGATTTCGGCCTGAACCACCTTCTTTTCACGTTTTTGAAAATGCGCGTGTTGTCGTTTCTTCCGAGCTTGCTTTGGATCACGCTTCTCTGGCGCTGAAAGATGGTGTGATTTTAGGAGTTAACTTGCCAGACGAGAAACTGACGGGCGCGCGGAAATGGGACATGTCAGGCAAGACGATCTATCCTGGTTGGATTGACTTATGGTCCAGTGATTCCAGTAGTGGCGGCTCGGGTGGAGATGCTTTTGATTTGGAAGCGGACCATGATCATCCATGGGATGCTGAACTGACAGCAGGTGTAAAATATCAATCGCTGCAGTTTTACGGAGCGCCAGGGCAGGAGACTGATCCCGGAGTAGCAGGCGCTGGCTATGAATCTCCCATGACGCGTTCGGAAGTCAGGCAGGCTGAACAAATCCGGCCTGACAATGGATTTTTCAGGCAACGTCGTGAGTCAGGATTTGCGGCGTTGAACTGGGTTCCTGATCAAGGTGTTTTTCGTGGCACTTCAGCATTAGTCCTGCTCAGTGAAGGGGATCCAAACCAATGGATCCTGAAGTCCGATACATTTCAAACCCTGAGCTTCAGACGGACTCGTGGATCCTGGAACCGAACGTCTTTTCCTGGATCCATGATGGGAGTCGTGGCGCTGATTCGTCAGACTTGGGTGGATGCGCAACATGATCTGGAAATGTGGTCGCAATATCAGGAGGATCCACAATTGTATCCACGACCAGTTTTCAATCCATCCTTGCGAGCGTTGCATGCGGCGGTGAATCGTGAAACGACTTTGTTGGTTGAGCCTGGGAATGAGCTGATGACTTTCCGCGCATCGCAGTTGGCGGAGGAATTGGGATGGGATTGGATCTTGGTGAGTCGCGGGCAAGACTGGCGACGACCTGACTTTTTGAAAGATGCCGGGACGCCGGTTATTCTGCCTGTTGATTTTCCTGAAGCTCCCAAAATCAAGGATGATGCAGGATGGGATGAGGTTTCATTAGAAACACTTCAAGCCTGGGACTGGGCGCCCAGGAATCCGGCCATGGTGCATGAAATGGGAATTCCATTCGCGTTCACAATGAACGGTGTGAATTCAGCCAAAGTGTTCAGGAAAAATCTGCGACTGGCCATTGAGAATGGGTTGCCCGAAGAGGAAGCGATTCGAGCGCTGACGGAAACTCCTGCAAAACTGGCGGGTGTCAGCTCCCAGTTGGGCACATTGGAAAGAGGGAAAATCGCTAACCTCGTGATTGTGCATGGCTCAACTTATTTTCAGGAAGACAACCCAATTCATTCGGTGTGGGTCGAAGGTCGATTGTTTGAGATGGATTTGAAAGGTACGGATAAAAAGCAATCTGCGGATGAGGACGCAGCTGGAGAATCCAAAGACGCTGCAGTGGTTGCTGAGAATGAATCCATTGAAGCGCCTGATTCAGCGGACGCAGATTCAGATCAAACTTTCTATGCAAGTTCCCCCCTGGAATCGAGAGGTCCGGTTGCCACACCCAAATCGGTTTTATTGACCAATGCAGAAATTTGGACCAGCGCGGCAGCTGGTAAACTGGAGCAAGCATCCGTTCTGGTAGTTGATGGAAAAATCGCCTGGGTTGGTGAAGGGCATCCGGGAGAAGAATGGACTCGTGGGATCGAAGGTTTAGAGACGTGGGATCTGGAAGGTAAATCTCTCACTCCTGGTCTGATTGATGCGCATAGTCACGGGATGATTTACGGAGGTGTGAATGAGTCCACATTGCCTTCCTCCGCGATGGTTCGCATTGCTGATGTGGTCAACTCTGAATCCAGAAATATCGAACTGCAATTGGCCGGCGGTTTGACAGTCGCGAACTTATTGCATGGTTCAGCCAATCCAATCGGTGGTCAAAGTCAGGTCATCAAGTTGAAGGATGGGGCAGACCCGGACGAACTTAAAATCGAATCGGCTCCTGATGGGATCAAGTTCGCGCTCGGAGAGAATGTTAAACAATCGAACTGGGGTGACGATAATACTTCGCGCTTTCCGCAGACCCGAATGGGAGTGGAGACGTTCATAGCGAATCGTTTTACCGCAGCTCGAACCTATCTGGAGCAGCAGAAACAATATCTGGCAGCGGGCAAGATGGGAGTGGGACCGCGACGGAATCTCGAATTGGAGGCTATTGCCGAGATTCTGGAAGGCGATCGCTGGATACACTGCCACAGTTACAGACAGGATGAAATTCTGATGCTGACTCGATTGATGGATAAGTTTGGGGTTAGGATCGGAACTTTCCAACACGTTTTGGAAGGATACAAAGTAGCGGATGAAATCGCGGCTCATGGCGCTGGCGCGTCCACTTTCTCAGACTGGTGGGCTTATAAATTTGAGGTTTATGACGCTATTGCCTATGCCGGATCACTCATGCATGAGCGGGGAGCGCTGGTTTCGTTCAACTCAGATTCTTCTGACGTAGCTCGTCGGATGAATCTGGAGGCGGCGAAAGCAGTGAAATATGGAGACACTTCAGAAGTCGAGGCTTTGAAATTTGTAACGATCAACCCGGCGATTCAATTAGGAATCAGTGATCGAACAGGCTCAATTGAAGTCGGTAAAGACGCTGATTTTGCTGTCTGGTCAGGTAACCCACTGGACACACGATCCATGTGCCTTCAAACCTGGATCGACGGCGCCCTGTATTTCTCAAGAGAATCACATGAGAAAAAAATACAGAACCGCATAGAAGAGCGGCTGGCTTTGATTCAGAAGGTCAAGGGCCCGGAAAAAGCGGATGCAAATGATAGTGGAGATCCGAGCGAAGAAGGTGTGGAACGGTTCTGGGCTATCGAAGCGGAATCAAGAACTACTCTGGAATACACCTGTCGTGAGGGGCATCAACATTGATGGGAGTCTGCCGCTAACATTGTAAATTAAAAGACAATTGACCAGTTATGAAGATATTTGACGTGAAAGGAAAAATTTCAGCCTTGCGATATACAGGAGTAGCGATGGTGGCTCTCCTTGCTTTTGTCGGGGCGCATATAGAAGCCAGGGAACTGGTGATAAAGGGAGCTACAGTGCATCCAGTGATCGGGCTTCCGATGGAAGGTGTCAGCGTTTGGGTTTCGGAAGGTAAGATACGCGAAATCTGTCATGGATTGGATCCATTGGAAATCCACAAACAGCAGGGCGATGTCATTGTTGAAATATACGACGCTTCCGGTATGCATTTATATCCAGGCATCATCGCTCCCAATACTTCGCTGGGATTAGTGGAAATTGACGCAGTTCGGGCTACTCGTGATTACGATGAGGTAGGGCAGTGGACCCCTGATGTTAAATCCTGGATCGCTGTCAATCCGGACTCAGAAATACTTCCAGTGACCCGAGCTAATGGAATCACTCACGCACAGGTGACACCTCAGGGCGGGAGAATTGCGGGGATGTCAGGACTGATTCAGTTGAGTGGGTGGACTTATGAGGAAATGACCGTGCAGGGTCCGGCAGCGCTTCATATTTATTGGCCGTCTTTTCCAGGGGGAACCGACATCAAGAAAAGTCAGGAGCGGTTTGATGAGTCGGTGGAAGAAATTGAGAATTTCTTCAAAGATGCTGAAGCTTATGCGAAAGCCCGAGATGCAGGGCAAGCTCCTGAGACACCGGCCTGGGAAGCAATGCGATCTGTCTTGAATGGCGAAACACCAGTCATGATTCATGCCAATGACAGCCGCCAAATCAAAGGAGCTGTGGAGTGGGCAGAATCCCGGGAATTTAAGTTCATTCTCGCAGGCGCTCGTGAAGCCTGGAAGATTGCGGATTGGCTGGGCGAGCGACGAGCTTATGTGGTTTACGAAAGTCTGTATGCGCTGCCAGATCGATCGACTGATCCTTATGACGTCCATTTCACCGCCCCGGCTAAACTGGCGGCTGCTGGAGTGCGGGTGATGTTCAGTGAAGGACTCGGCGGTTTTGGAGCTTCTTTCGCAAGAAATGTTCCTTATATGGCTGCCACTGCACAAAGCCACGGGCTGTCCAAAGAGAATGCGCTGAAAAGCCTGACGCTGTACCCGGCGATGGCATTTGGAGTTGAGGACAGACTCGGAACACTCGAATCCGGAAAAGAAGCTTCGATGATTCTTTTAGACGGTGATCTATTGGATATTCGTTCCAATGTGCAACGTATGTGGATCGCAGGGGAAGAGGTTTCTTTAGATAACCGACAGTTAAGACTTTACGATAAATACAGGAGTCGTCCAGTTCCATCCGAGGACAGTGACTAGGCTATTTAAAAATTAGTTGGCAAAAAAAACGCGATGAGCCCGATACTCATCACGTTTTTTCATGTGGAAAAATGCCAAAGCTGATTTAAAAATTAAAACTGCTTTTGCAATCATTGCTCGGTCACTACCACAGCGACTGAGAAAAATCCTGTATCGCCCTGAGGCTGGACAAACACACTTTTGTCAGAACCGTTCCCGGTTGATTCCAGCAGATTGAATGGTCCTTCAGAGCTGTTCCCGAATTCGACAGCAGACCAATCGGATTGCAGGTCTGTTCGGAACAATACTTCGTAGCTGACTCTGTCCTGCGTTGGAAAACTCAGCTCGACGACATCCCCTGAAGCAGTGGGCGTTGGTGTCATCTGCACAGAATAATTCAATCCTGGAACTTCAACGATCAGGGTCTCCTCTCCCTCTTGCCGTAAATTATACTGGTCCAGATTGCGAGGAGCAGGGCCGGAGATTCTGCTTCCATCAATCCCAAACCTTGATCCGTGACAAGGGCAGATACAGGCATTGGCAGCAGAACTGAAAGGATTCACAACACAGTCAGCATGTGAACAGCGGGAATTGATGGCAACGTAATCTCCGGATTGCAATCGATTAATTAAAATCGGGTAATAGGCTCCGTTCGGACGGTTCGTTGTAAACGGATTCAGAGCCAACCGCACGGATCCATTTGGATTTTGCAATGCCGGAAACTGAGCGAGATCAATTTTTAGTTCACCCGTAGATCCCTCAGCGGCATACGTGGTTCCAATTAACAATTGTGAAATCTCTTTTCCCATAAAAAGGGAACCAGCCATTGAGTAGGCGATTGTTTTTAAAAAGGTACGTCTCTGTAACTGCATGGTTTCTGTATTTTTTGTTATCTATTTGTATTGTTGAACTGAGCAATGGGCAAATGGTTTTCAGACTTTACTTTTGAAACTTGGATGAAATATCGACATCGACCTATTTAAACATGGCGTTGATGACTAAAAAGACAGAGTGCGCCTGATAGTCGTTGGCCCCTCCCATTGAGGGTTCGTCATAATCAAAATAACCATACTGGATAGACCCGTTGACGCTTTCTGAAAAGTCTTTTGTATAGCCGGTAAAAATACCGTGGCGTTGGTATTCAACCCCGAGAGGCAGGCCAACTGTTTCATTGTGCTGCCTGTAATCTGACGCTGAATAAAGATACTGGAGATTGATTGAGCTTTCCCATGGAAGATGAAAAGTCCATCCGTTTTGTGCGCCATAAATTTTTCCTCGGTATGGAACAATGGCTCCAATGCCATTCACTCCCGACACCAATTCCGTCCAACCATAGCTCAATCCCGCATTCCAGCTGAACCAGGATTTAGGAGTCCATGTTCCATTAAAGAAAACTGTATCCGATTGATAATCACCAGCTTGAAGCGAACTGCCAGGAATGGTATTTCCAGAATTATTATCGACATAAGACAAAATCTGCGTCCGGTAATCTGTGCGGTTCCAAATATACTGCAGGCTGGTTCTGATCTGTGAATTCCAGCGTATCGAAATTCGCGCTCGCGCATCATGAGACATGGTTTCCCTGAATCGAATCAAAGCCGGATACCCATTCCCTGCTGGAGTCACTCCGCTTTGGTCAACGTTGTGATCAAACCAGTTTCTCCTCCATCGCGGACCATAACTGACCGCCATGCTGACCGGACGCCATGGTGTGAAGTTGGCGCCGATTCTGGAGTCATAAGTTTCATTTCCAGCATCCGTGTCCCGCATGAAATCCCGATCACTTCCAAACCCGTCATCCTGAAAAGAGTTTTCGTACTGATCAATGCTTTCCTGTTGAAACCGGTTGTCCCAGTAAAGTGTCGTTTTTGGAATGCCTTTGTAGCGAAAGGAGATTTCTTCTTCCAATCCCAGTCGATCGAGATTCGATTCATAGGCTAGTGGAGCAAATCCAAAACCGAGTCCTGAGCCCAAACCACGTTGCCGGGTCCATTCATTCTGAAGTCCCAGCGCTACTGAAAAATCTTCCCAGGGTCCGAGCAATGCCGCCGCGTTGAAAAGGTGGGTTTCTCGTCTCAGGTTGATCGGATCAGCAACGTCATTCAGGAATGTGGGTGATCCTGGTTGACTGGGATCAAAACCGAGCTGAGTGAAATCTCCATTAGCTCTCCACTTTGAAAACAAATATCCGCCAGAAACCAACAGCCACTCGCGCATGCGACGGTCGACTCTAAGAGCGTTGGAAACCTGCCAGCTGTCTTGATTTTCCTGATACCGGTTCCCAAAAAAAGGAGAGAAATCAACAGTGGTTCGTTGCGCTTGATAATCGGTAAAAGCAACCCGAAGTTGATTGGATAAACGCAATTCATTGATCTGTCGCTTCAAAGACAATTGAATCTCATGCCGCTCTTCCCTCAACCCTTTCACGGCGGGGTAAATGGCGCGGTCGCCTAGAGCAAACGCCGGATCTGACACCAAACCCCATTGTAAGAGCGATTTCTCACCGTCACGCACCCTGAAATCATAAGAAAGCTCAACCAGCGCATCCGGGTTGGGAGTCCACCCAAAATCCACCCAGAGTCTCTGGTAATCCATAATCAAATCCCGATTCAGATCTACAGGGTTGAGTCCGAACGGACCATAATATCCGCCTATAGAATTATCAAAATCCTGATAACTGCTCCACCCCCCGCGAACATATCCCAGGTCGGTGTTTTGGTAATCCAGATTTAGCTCGTAATCCTCCTGCCCGGCCAGAGCGCGTCCGGAAACTGTGAATGTTTCGGTCGGGGAAAGTTCTTTTTCATAAAGAAAGTACTCCAACCCGGTTGTCCATCCCGATCTCATGCCGGTGTGCTCCTCAAATAATCGGCTGGCTCCCTGTACTTCGATCCAGCGTGTCATCGGAGAAAACGCCCAGACCTGAGCAGGTTGTAACTCG
>JAUIHU010000675.1 GCA_030432175.1 Verrucomicrobiia bacterium
GGTGGAAGGTTGGATTATGTGAACATCCAAGGAGATTATCAATTTACAGAGGAGAGCTTTAGCAATAAAAGACAATTGCCCGTATTCGTACCTCGTCTCACAGCCAAATACGATTTGAGCAGCTCTCTAAAAGTCCGCACTTCCTTTGCTCAAGGTTATCGAGCACCTCAGGCTTTCAATGAAGATCTGCATATTGAGAATGTCGGAGGACAGTTATCGGTGACTCAGCCGGGACCAGGTTTAAAAGAGGAATCAGCTGTCTCAATTCACAGCGGTCCAGTGTGGGAAATCACTGAGGGTTTGTTTTTCGAAACTTCACTCTTTTACACGCACATTGAAGACATCTTTTTTAATCAACCGACCGATGACCCAACCACACCAGATATACTGGAGCTAACCAAATTGAATGGGGGTTCCGCAGATATCTATGGTGGTGAAATCAATCTCACTTGGCTGGTCAGTCCTTTCACTTTCGAGGTCGGTTATGTCGAACAGCGAAATCGCTTTAACGAATCTCAACTCGTCCTCGGACCCGAAACGCCAGATCCTGCAGCGCCGGAAGACAATCAGATTTTCTCAAGAAACTTCATGCGAGCGCCAGATCGGTACGGAGCGTTTCGTATGACATGGGAATGTCCGTGGGTAGACACTTTTCTTGGCGGAACTTTCACCGGCAGAATGGATGCTCCACATGTAGTCAATAGCGCCAATGGGGATCTTGTCCGAAATGAACTCAATCGGACTGATTGGTTCCTGACGTTGGATCTGGGAGTCTCCAAAACATTCCCGATAGGATCCCAAGGAGAAACCACCTGGACTTTGGGTATGAAGAACATCACCAACGCATACCAGGACGATCTGGACCGCGGCCCTTACCGAGATCCCGCCTATGTGTATGGTCCAAGATTTCCACGCACGGTGTACTTATCTACTAACTGGACCTTTTAGACTCGGTTTTCGACGGGATGAAACATCATTTTAGACAAAAATAGAATGATGCTTTCTTTGCACCGCGCGGGGACCCAGCATTCTCAGGATACCAGGAATATCCATTTAAAAACTTTGCGTCTTAGCGTCTTAGCGCGCGAAAAAAAATCAGGAGCGCTTCCAAGACTGGCTGAACGCGCTGAGCTGAGACTCAGCGCTCCCAGTGGCGGGACTCAATCATTGGACTCTGACATTCTCACACGGCAGGCGAAACATTTAAAAGCCTGTTGACCGTATAGGTTATCATAATGCTTGTCCGAAATCAGTCGACTGACCGGATCATATTTCGGCGTTCTCAAATCATCGGCCACCACTTGCTGCGGACCAAACCAGTTGGGCACAAACACAGTATCTTCGCGGATCCCATCCACTACCTGAGCTGTGCCGGTTACTGAGCCTAAAGGACTTTCAACAACCACTTCGGCGCCATCCTGGATTCCGGCCGCGGTTGCTACTTCCGAGTGCATTTGGATAAATCGAATTCCATTCAAGTGTTTCCCTGTTGGAGTCCAGTGAGTGACGGAATGGAAGTGGACCACACTTGGTCGGCCAGTCATTCCCATCAACGGAAACTCGTGGCTCAGCGCTCCTGAAACTTGCTCATCCCATTCGACTCGTTGAGTGACATTCTGAGGATTGATCGGGTTTTGTATCCAAGGTCCCTCTCTTTTCAATACGGGATGTCCACCTGTCACATCAGGATGCGTATAGAAAACAGGTAAAGCGCTATGTCCGGTCGTCTTGAGTTTCGCATTCAACTCTTCAGTATAAATCTCCACCTTGCCGCTGGGTGTCAGAAATCGTCGCCCTGATGCGGATGGATTCAGCGCTTCCACAGCTTTGTACCAGGAAATATGATCCTGATACAAAACACTGACGCCAGGATGTTTCTCATCAGGACATGGGTAGCGCAAAGGTTCTGACATGCCACGCAATCGCTCGACGGTCATTCCACCCATTCCTGGAGTATGCTTCACAAACTCACTCCAGAGATTCCGATAGTCCTTCCAAGCTAGAGGAAATTCCTGAGTCCAGTAATCCGGGGACTTTCGAGTTTCTAATTTTGCGGTGGCATGCGCTAGTTCGATCCAGATCCACCAGTCCGGACGTGACTCTCCAACAGGCTCCACTACTTTCTCCTGCCAGCGGATCGCCCGGTCATCGCGTCGCATGTAAACCGTTTCCATTTCCAGTCCGCTCGTCACAGGCAGGATCACATCCGCATAATAAGCTGACTCCTCCATGAACAGGCCGGTGTAAACATAAAATTCCAGATTCCTGTATGCGTCGCGAACTTTGTCATTATTTGAAGACGCAAGTAGCGGGTTTCCCTGAGTCACTAATGCTTTAAGTGGGTACGGATCTCCCTTCAGAATAGCGTCTGCAAAAGCATCCGGACCTACAGGCAGGGCATGATCTCGGGTCGGAGTTTGAGATTGCGTCTGAGGTAAATGCAATCCGCCTGGCCAGGTGTTGTGCATGAAATTACAACCACCACCCAAACGGCCAATGTTGCCGGTAATCGCAGCCAGAAAAGCAAGAACCCGATAAGTGTCAAACGCGCCCATCTGGTGAGAAATCCCGGCGTTGCAGAAAATGGCGGCGGGCTTTGATTTCGCATAGAGGTGAGCGAGGTTTTTGATTTGTTCTACCGGAACATCCGTCACCGATGCCGCCCACTCCGGTGTGTAACCTTCGGTCTTCAAATGCCGCTTCAATTCTTCAAATCCCAAAACCCACTTGCGAACAAATCGACGGTTTTCCCATCCACGATCCACAATGTGATAAAGCATCCCCAGGACCAACGCCAGATCAGTGTGAGGCTTCGGAGCGATCCATTCATCCGCGAACTCGGCAGTCGGTGTTTTTCTAGGATCCACCACAACCAG
>JAUIHU010000676.1 GCA_030432175.1 Verrucomicrobiia bacterium
TGCCGGATTCGCGACGCTTCCCCACTCTTTCAAGTCTCCATGAACCCGATTCTCCGATGCTCCTCAGTCCTTGCCCTCCTCGGATTACTCGCGATTTCATCGCAAGCAGCCGATGAAAGTCCCCTTTGGCTGACCTACAAGGGGGGAGACGGCCCCGGTCGCGGAAAGCACATCGTGCTGATCGCCGCCGACCAGGAATATCGCAGTGAGCAGTCGATGCCGATGATGGCAAAAATCCTGAGCGCCCATCATGGTTTTGACTGCACGGTGTTGTTTGGAGTGAATGATCAAGGAGAGGTCGATCCAACGATGCCGGTTTATCCAGAAAGAGGGAAGGAAGACGAATTCAAATCTCACAATATTCCCGGACTTGAACATTTAGAATCAGCAGATCTGGTTATCTTTTTTCCACGATTGCTGACTCTGCCGATGGAGCAACAGGAAAGGATTGTCGATTATCTGGACTCCGGAAAACCGTTCATTGCTTTGCGCACCGCCAATCATGGATTCCGTCGTCCTCTTCCATACAAGATCGATGGGAAACAGGTTCGGTTCGGTGAAATTGTGGGAGGAACATTTCTGGGGCATCACGGAAACTGGCATCGGGATTCGACTCGGGGGGACATTGTAGAAGAGAATAAAGATCACCCGATCCTGACGGGAGTGAAAGACATCTGGGGGCCTTCCGATGTTTATCGAACCTATCGTGAAGGTGAAGGTCTGCCTGAGGACTGCACGCCATTGGTCTATGGTCAGCCTTTGGTCGGGAGAGAATTTGGAGGTCCATCCAATCCAAACAAAATTCCTCTACCGGTTGCCTGGTTTAAAACCTGGACCACCAGTGAAGGCAAACAAGCTCGAGTCTTTCACTCCACGATGGGAAGCGCCAGGGATCTACAAAGCGAAGGGCTGAGAAGAATGGTCATCAACTCGATTTATTGGGGAATGGAAATGGAAGAAGCCATCTGCGCCGACAGCTCCATTGATTATGTTGGAGAATACGAACCGCTCCCCAGCGGATTCAACTATGAAAAGCTGGGAGTTGTGCCTCAACCCCCATCCGCGTATCGCCTTCCTGAAGAATCATTCCGCTAATTTTTTTGAAACAAACCAAAAACCTCATTCCCCAACTCCCGATTACAATGCAATTCACGGGAGTCATTCCAACTGATCACCATGTTCTGGCTGGGAATGATCGCCACCCCACGCTGCCCACAATGCCCCAGGGCACAAAACATATCTTCCGGAGCATCCGGCCACCAGCGCTTGCCATCTCGGGAAACGGTGTTCAACCACCACAACCACGAATAGCCACCCTGGTGATCCGCCTGATTTCCACCACCACCAATTGATCTTGTTGCACAGCGTTCCGCCTCCTCAGCGTTTGTTCTGGGAATGCCGAGAGGGAGCGGGTCACTGGCTGCCATTCGCGCATGTCGGGAGCTAATGATTTGTTGATCTCTCCATCTTCCCTGATTCAAATACAACCAACCCACTCTGGCAAAATCTCTCGGTGACATTCTGGGTCGACCACGGGTTCTGCCTTCAATGGGGAAATCAAACACATCCTGAAACTGAAGCGGTCCTGCCAGGTTGGGTTGAAATAGTTTTTCACGCGCCTCGTTCCATTCCACCCCAAACACATCCTCTACCAGCACATCCCAAAACAATCCCATGGTGTGATCATTGTAATCGTAACCTTCTCCAGGAAATTCTTTGTATCCAAGACAAGCTGTCTGAAATGCCAGATGTCGAAATGTCAGGTTCTTGTCTTTGTAACCCAGTTCAGGGTTCAATTCATTCAAGCAAGGCCGATACTCGGCGACCAGATCATCCGCCGATTCGAGCAGGTTATTCTCCAATGCCTGAAACAAAAGATGACTGTAAAGCGGTTTACTGGCCGAAGCCAAATCACCGGCCCGTGTGATATCTCCCCACTCATAAATGAGATACCCGTCCTTGATAACACATCCCCTCCCTCCTGCTTTCTGGGAAATCTGTTTTAGCTGATCTATATCCATCCCCAGCTCCTGCGGAGTTCGTCTTTCCCAGCTCTCTCCCGGGTAATTCACATTCTCTGTATTCGGGGTGACCGTTTTCTGAATCAACACCGCGCAATCCTTTCCAATACTGGACGGTTTCTGAAGGGCTACGATGCCTGAACTTAAGGCCAAAGTGATTTCTACTCGTCTTCCTGTTTGAGTATCCAACCATAGTAGATCATATAGGCTCGGAGTCTGGATTCGCTGAAAAAATGCGGCGTTGTTCGTTTCAGCAGCCCAAAGGATGAGAGTCCCATTTTTGTGAACTAAAGTATGATGTTGATCTGAAACAAGCTCTCCAGTTGCTGGCTGCATCTCATAAAATGGAGAGTCCTCAAAAAACTCGGACAATATCCTGCACTGCCTCAAGGCTTCCACGGGTGTCGTGGCGACATCCATTCCAAGCAGCATCGGCATGGATCCGGACATGGCTACGGTCCAGGCATGTCGACGCCAATCTTCTGCTGTATTCGGTGTTTCGGTATTTTCCGCATAAATCACCTGATAGCGCCCTTCGCTTTTCTGGACCGCTTCCTGCGTCAACTGTGCCACTTCGTTCAGTGGGACATTCAACTGCATGGCGTAATGATTGAAGGGGCCTTCCGGGTTGAACGATTTGAATTGCGTTCCCGAATGGTGGTGGTTTCCAATGAGATGCTTGTGGTTATCCTCCTCTGCAATAATCCTCCCCAGCTTCTCAGCGCGCACAGAAGACAGCGCTTCTTCACTCTCTTCCGCCACGACCCAGATCAAATGACGGTGGTGTTTGAAACGCCGGACCAAAGCGCGAAAAAATTTCTCTTCAGCTTCAGTCACTTCATCCCCGCTGTC
>JAUIHU010000677.1 GCA_030432175.1 Verrucomicrobiia bacterium
TCCTGAGAAACTTAAGGGAATTCCGTTCTTCGAACAGCCTTATATTGGACATGGCAGAAAGGAAACCCGTCGTTATTGGATTTGTACGGATCTAAAAGAATTAGATGGGGCAGATAAATGGGCCGGGTTGAAAACTATTGGTAAAGTTGAAAGGACAAGAGAAATAACGACTGGTAAATCCAAAGGGAAAATATCAAAAGAGACGTGCTATTATATTTGTTCTATTGAACCTGATGTAAAATTCTTTGCGGAGTGTGTTAGAAGTCATTGGGGTGTTGAAAATTTGGTTCATTGGACTCTGGATGTCACCTTTCGCGAAGATAGTTGTCAAGTTCGACAAAAAACAGCAGCCACTAATCTCAGTCTGCTTCGGAAAATTGCCATGAATTTGTTCCGCAAACATCCTTCTAAGGGAGGCATGAAGACGAAAAAAATGAAAGCTGGATGGGATGTTAACTTCCTGGAACAAATTGTCTGCCAAACTCATGCGTAACCCCTGGCAAACTGTTTATATCACCTTGCCACCCAGCTACAAGACGATCAGACCATTTCTCTGTTAGGATTATGCGCAATATATTAAATAACAATGTAGACCCCGACCGCGGCATCCCTGCCGAGACTATAAGAGGTTTATTCTTAAGCTTTAAACTGGCCAGAATCCAGTGTTTAATGTTCGATACTGTTGGCATTATTGTATTTTAAATAATGGAGTAATTGAAAATTAAATCGCAAAATTCTCCAGGCGATGAAACTAAGAATTTTTCATTAACAATATCTCAAACGTCACAGTATGTAATTATAAAAAACTTGTAATTTTCCATAAAACTCTTTCATCAACTATTATTCACACCGTCACAAATATTTGAATAAATACTCAATGTTCCTTCCACCATTATTTCAAGGTTAAAATCTTTGCTGGCAGTTGTTATCAACTGTTTTTTATTCCATTCCATCTCCAGTGCTTTTCGAATAAAATGCGCCAATGAATTCACATTATTCCCCTCAAAAAAAAGCCCATTTTCGCCTTCTCTGACGATATCCAGCGCGCCTCCCTGCTTTGCAGAAAGGACCGGGGTTCCCATGGCCATGGCTTCGAGTAATGAGCGACCAAAGCTTTCTGGTTTTCTCGAACATGACACCAGCATGTCTGCCATGGCATAAACTGTGGGTAAATCTGCACGGCTTCCGGCAAACAAAACTGCCCCATTCAGCCCTAGTGATTCCGCTTGCTGCTTCAATTCCTCCACCAACGGCTTCGATTTTTCAGCCGCGCCTCCGACAATCAAGCCGAAAAGTTGAGGATGGGTTTCCCGAGCCAGCGCAAGCGCCTTCAAAAAAGTATCGATTCCTTTCAACCGTGTGATCCTGCCTGAAACCAGAGCTACTTTGGCTGCATCCGGAATCTGCAATTCTGTTCTCAGATTCTGAATCTGTTCAGGCGTGGTCAGTCCAGGATGAAATGCTTCCGGGTCCAGTCCGCGGTGCACCACCCGGATGCGTGACTTATCTACGGAATAACGCTGTTGAATAAAATCTGCGACTGGGTTGCTCACACAGACAATAAGATCACCTCGGGTCATAATACGACTGTAAGCGCTGACAGAATTAAATCCGTGAACACTTGTTATCCACGGAATCCGCAGAGTTTTATTGGCAAAATAAAACAACCACGCGGGAACCCGACTGCGAACGTCAACCACATCAGGCTGGATATTGCGCAACTCACGTCTAAGTCGTCCGACTCTCCATGGAACTGTCAGAACGTTTTTACTGGCAACGTCCAGTTTTGTGTGTGATCCACCATCTCTGACCAACTGATCCACGAGTTTCCCACCAAAACTGATGGTATGGCTTTCAATGGACCTGCGGGAAAGTTCACGATTTAACTCCACCACGCCACGTTCCACACCTCCTTCCTGAAGCCTGGGCAGAATTTGTAAGACTCTCATGCAGGCGTCTCCGCTTCAGGTGAAGTATTCATTTGATCTACAACCGCTTCTAAATGCCGGGGGGGCGCGTGGTTTAACAGAATTCGAGCACATCGTTCTGCTTCATGAAAAGGGGTCTGCGGAAGAGGCAACGGACCTGGATTGTTCTTCCAATCATTGAAGTAGATCACCTCTTTATTTCGCGCCAGTTGGATGATTCCTTTCAAGGCAGCTGATTTGTCCTGCACAGGTTTTGGCGGCAAATTTAACAAGCCCACTCCTGCGCCCGAAGTCAGTGATTCGTAAATCATACTGATACTTTCTTCAGTCACCCAGATTTGTGAGGCTGTGCGCATTCTCTGAATTACCCAATCTCTATCAGTACTCTCCACAGGAAAAATCTATCGCAGCGCCTCCAACTGAGCATTTCGCCTCAATTTTTTGTCCAAGGAATTTTATAAAACCAGGAGGTGTCCTTCTCGAAGTAGTGAGTTCCCATGAAATGCCCTGAGAGTTTTGCAATATGTGCAAAATCTGATCTCCAAGATCCACTTCATCCCAATTCGTATGTTTGCTTGGACCGCCGATCAGGAACAATCCTTGATTCCCCGGTTTACTAATTGAATGTCGCATCCGATTTAGGGCGCCACGCGCAGGGATAATGTTGGGTAGAGATGATGGCTGATCGTGTTCCGGAATGATGGCCCAATCAAACCACTTGATGGGCAGACTGGGTTTCATAATAACGACCGAGCGTCCGCCATATCGCCAGCGAGTGAGCGCCATCGGGAAATGTGTGGAGTGTCCAGCGCCGATCATCCAGTCCGGTTTAGGAAGAGTCTTCAGGATTATTCTCCATTTCCCGAATGGATTCCATCGTTCCCAGCCTTTTGGATTCACGGAAATGTCATAAACCTCCACCAAAGCCAGTTCCTTCATAGCT
>JAUIHU010000678.1 GCA_030432175.1 Verrucomicrobiia bacterium
AACATCTTGGCTGACATCATTTCCAAATACCTTTTTCGGAGCTTGATCCATGGGGCTCCGCTGCTGGAAGATCTTCCTGAGGGAGAGAATTTTCCTTGTCACTTGTTGAATTTCCCTGAAGATCCGATCTTTCTCAATCTCAATCACAAACTCGGGCATCTTTATGAAGATGCTTTGATTGAACTTCTGAAATCCACTCCCCGATATGAATGTCTGGCGCGCGGAGTTCAGCTGCGTGAGAACGCAGGCCATACTCTGGGAGAACTGGATTTTCTGATTCTCGACAGGGTCTCAGGCCAATTAATCCATCTGGAGCTGGCGATAAAATTCTATCTGGCAGTTGAAACTGAAAAACGAGTTCTATTGCCTGGACCTGATTCACGGGACAATTTTTTCAAAAAACTGAAAAAGATGCGGTCGCATCAGTTACGGCTCGCGGAAAAGTTCAAAGGGTTGTTGCCGGAACAGTTTCAACAGAATGAGATCGTCACAAAGCAATTAGTTCAGGGTTGTATTTTTAATCACGTTGATGCTCAACAGCTTGTACACGCGGAGTACCTGAACCCGAATGGACGCCGAGGAAAATGGTTGCATGTGAAGGATTGCGCAGAATTTTTTCCAACCGGGACACGTTTTGAGTTCATTCCAAAACCACTTTGGCCAGCGCCATTGGATATTTTGGAGTCCATGGAGTTAGAGCGATGGCGCCTTGATGAAAAGATGGATCGCTGTGTGATGGTGAGAGCCGTTCAGAAAGGTGATTCTGGTGATAGTAATGACAGAATCCCTTATTTTATTGCTCCAAATGGTTTTCCATTTTTATAGTTCTGCGTCTTCATTTTACAAAACGAGTAATGCGCTTGGCATTATGAGAAATTGTAGATACATTTCGCGTCAATTCATTGAATGCATCCTGTTTTTAAAGAGCGTATTTATCATACGTTTTTGTGGCGAGGTCTAGATCGATCCACAGCCGGATTCCTGTGCTTGGCGCTCGGATTAATGCTGCTTCGCGTGCAGCAAGTACAAGCCCAGGAAACTGACATAGCTGACATATCCTTCCCTGGCCTTACTTCACCACGACTGTATGAGAAACCCTCTGACTTTCTGATCGAACATTGGAGTGTCAGAGAAGGCCTGCCAAGATCTGGAGTAACAGCGATCGCCCAAACACAGGACGGGTTTTTGTGGTTGGGCCTGGAAAGAGGGCTTGCTCGGTTTGATGGATCCCATTTCAGACGCTACCTGCCAACTTCGTTTCCAGGGTTGGTGAAGCGTCCGATCAGTACCTTGTTTGTGGATCAGGCTGGAAGGCTTTGGATCGGCTCGAAAGGGGATGGTGTCAGCGTATTGGAAGGAGGTCAGTTCAGAAAAATGGATCTCTCAAAGCCGATAATGGGGGATGAGGTATATCAATTTGCACAAGACACTGAAGGAGTCATCTGGAGAGCTTCTTTGACCGGTCTGCATTATTATGAAAACGACATTGCATATCCGTTTCCCAAAGAAGAATCTGCCTTGTTTGGGGCCATTTCATACAAAGTGATTTTAGATTCCTTTTCAGGACTCATTTATGGGTGTTATTGGGAAACAGCTGGAACCTGGAAGGACAATGGATTTGAAGCTGTTCAGGAAGAGGTTTCCGGCAAACCTGTCCCCAGCAATAATTTCTTTCAAAGAAGGGATGGAGGGATCTGGTTTCTCTCTAGCGATGTTTCCAATTATGGGGCGTTGCATCGGATGTTGCCCAATGGAAACCTGACTCCCCCTCAAACATGGCCTTTTGATATTCCTCAATACCATATCAGCGCCTTCCTGGAGGACAGCCAGGGAGGGCTATGGATCTCGGTAGCCAAAGATGCTGTTTACCGAGTGGGAGTCGATGGCGTATATGAACGGTTTGAGATCGGTAAAGGTTCCATTACCTCTCTTTTAGAGGATAAGAATGGATCGATTTGGGCTGGATCACCAGTTGACGGATTATACCGAATCAAACGCCGCCTTTTTCGGGCTTATCCGGAAGCAGGAACCGCGTCAGCTCATATGATTTTTTCGGATCACCAGGGAGGAGTGATCTTCACTCAAGGGGATGAAGTTTATCAAATTAATCGAAATGGATCGCTGATTCCACTTGGAGTTAAATCCCATTATGGAGCGGTACTGGATCACCAGGACACGATCTGGTCCGGGATTGAAGGAGGCCTGGCTCAGTGGATCCGGAAAGGCGCCGGTTTTGAGGCGATTGATCTCGAACGCCGAATGATTTTCTATGGATGTCAAACACTGTTTCTTTCGAAATCCAAAGAGCTGTGGTTCGCAGGAAATGCAGGTGGTATCGCTCGCAGAACCAACGGGGAAACATCCATCATCGACAAAGATACCGGAAAAGTGACTGCGTTTGCTGATGCGGGTGAAGGCGATGTCTGGATGGGGTATGACACCGGGGTTGTACTTAAATACTCGGAAGACACTTTTAATCAGGTCCCTGGTTTGTCGGACAGTATTCATGACACAATTTCCTGTATACATGAGGAAGAAAATCAGGACCTTTGGATCGCTACGATGGGTGGAGGACTTTTCCATTGGAAGAATGGAACTCTTTATCATTTTACTTCGAAAACGGGACTCCCTTCCGACGAAATCGGGGGGGTGGTGATAATTGGGGACTCTTTATGCATGGCCACGACTCAAGGGGTAGCGACCGTTCTGATTGCAGACCTGAATTCGGTGGAATCCGAAACAGCAACGACGGTCAATTGTTTGATCTTTGGTGTGGAAGAGGGGCTTCCTAATCTGGAATGTTCAACAGAGTTTTTCCCGGCCCTACATTTATCTGAGACTGGAATTCTC
>JAUIHU010000679.1 GCA_030432175.1 Verrucomicrobiia bacterium
ATGAGTATGTCGATTATGTGGGAACGTGGGGGCCTGCCATTCTCGGTCATGCTCATCCGAAAATCATTGAGGCGGTTCAGAAAACCGCTGAGTCTGGAACCAGCTTCGGCATTCCAAATCCACTGGAAGTCAGCATGGCTCGCAAAGTCTGCGAATGGGTTCCTTCTCTGGACCTGGTTCGCATGTGCAACTCCGGAACAGAGGCCACGATGTCGGCCATCCGTATCGCCCGCGGATATACAGGTCGGGACAAGATCATCAAGTTTGAAGGATGTTACCATGGTCATGTGGATTCATTACTGGTGAAGGCTGGTTCAGGAGCGTTGACTTTGGGGGCGCCGGACAGCGCTGGAGTGCCGGCTTCATTTGCTGAACATACTTTGCTTATGCCATTCAATGATCTGGATGCAGTGAAGAAAGCGTTTGAAACGTATGGCTCTCAAATAGCAGGAGTTATATTAGAACCGGTTCCTGCCAATGCCGGACTTTACCTTCCAAAACCTGGTTTTCTTGAGGGGTTGAAGGAACTGACTGAGAAGTATGAAAGTGTGTTGATCTTTGATGAAGTCATGACCGGATTCCGGCTCAGCAAAGCCGGGGCTCAGGGGAGATTCAATATCGATCCGGATATGAGTTGCTTTGGAAAAATCATCGGAGGAGGACTCCCGGTCGGAGCTTTTGGTGGAAAGAAGAAAATCATGGAATCTGTCGCGCCACTCGGTCCCGTCTACCAAGCAGGGACACTCAGCGGTAACCCGCTGGCTATGGCTTCAGGATTGGCTGCGCTCCAGGAATTGGAGAACACTTCCGCCTATGACAAGTTGGATGGATTGGGGGATCTACTGGAAGATGGAATGAAGTCAGCCGCAAAAAATGCAGGAGTTTCTGTCACCTACCAACGCATCGGCTCCATGTTCTGCGGATTCTTCACGGACACACCTGTTCATAACGTGGCTGAGGCGATGCAATCTGATCGGGATAAATTTGCCAAATTCTTCCACGGTATGCTGGATGAAGGAATCTACCTGGCGCCTTCCCAGTTTGAAGCTGGCTTTATTTCAACTGCGCATTCCGAAGAGAGTATTCATAAAACTGTGGCTGCTGCTGAACGGGTGATGAAGAAAATTTAACGGGGATTTAATTCAATGTTCAAAACATCTCGTTTAGCATAAGAGTTCTTCGAAAAAATTACTTATGAGGATATTAGCCTTGGACCACGGAACGGTCCGAATCGGGGTGGCTGTCAGTGATGCCATGAAAATGATAGCCCAACCTTTGGAGTTTATTCCTGCGGATCCGTTTTCAAAATTCCTCGACCGTCTGAAAATTCTGATCCAGGAAAAGGAAGTGGAGTTGATTGTGATCGGGCTGCCGCGCAACATGAATGGCAGCTACGGTCCGGCGGCATTGAAAGTTCAGGATTTTGCCGCTGCAGTGAAAGAGGCGATTGCGATTCCTATCAAACTTTGGGATGAACGTCTGACTTCTGTGCAGGCCAATCGCATGCTTAGCGATGCAGGTATTAAGCGGGGCAAGCAACGAGCCAAAGTCGATCAAACTGCGGCGGCGTTGATTTTGCAAAACTACCTGGACTCCATCTGAGATTATCCATCAAGCCAAGACGGTTCAACGAGGTCCATGTTCATACTGATCGTAAAAATCATTTCCAAACTGGTTTATCCGGCAGGGCTCTCCTTTTTCCTGGTTCTCCTTGGCTTAGCTCTGATGAAGTTTGGCAAAGATAAATTGAAAAGGTGGGGAAAACGCTTCGCCGTTCTGGGGTTGTTAGTGTTCTATGTTTTCAGTAATAGCTGGGTAGCTGAAAAAGTTGGTAGATCTTTGGAATGGAAGATTCAAATGCCAGACCCAATGGTTCGCGCAGATGGTATCATTGTTTTAGGCGGAGCCATTCAGAAAAAAGTCAAACCACGAGTTATAGCAGAGTTAAGTGATGCAGGTGACCGCTTGATTTACGGTGGCTACTTGATGAAGGAAGGTCTGGGAGAGTGGATCATTTGTTCAGGTGGCAATGTCGGGACTGGAGTTACAAAGCAAACGGAGGCCCACGCAATGAAGGAAATTCTCCTGCGCCTGGATATAAAGGAAAAAGACATCCTGATGGAGGACCAGGCCAGGAATACTCTTGAGAACGCAACTCTCAGTCTCCCAATGGCAAAAGAAATGGGAGCCCAATCCATTTACCTGGTCACCTCAGCTTCACACATGCCCCGGTCTTTGGCGGTGTTTAAAAAACAAGCCTCCGAGCTGGGACTGAATGACCTGAAAATCATCCCAGCCCCCTGCGATTACGTGAATGTTGAGCCTGAGGTTCTCCCTCCCTGGTATTATCAATTGGCTTCCTGGATCCTGCCAGACGCTTCAGCTCTAGCAGATAATACAAAGTTCATCCACGAGTATTATGGTTTGATATATTACAAGATCCGTGGATGGATCTAACCCACTTCAAATAATACCGCCGAATTTAAGATTTCTTAAAGGGGGTAATCCAGGCGGACTCTGTAATAAATGGGACCTTCTAAAAACCGATTATCTTCCACAGAAATCAAGTTTCCAGTTCCAGTACGGGTAGCAATGACAGACCATTGCGGATTGGTTAAACTGGTGGTCGCTTCAATATAATTAGGAATGTTGGCGACGCTTTCCCATGAGATTTTCCGGCTGCCATTCGCCATTAATTCAATCTGCGCTTTGAAGATTTGAACATCCACATAAAACAAATCCGAATACCTGGGCAAAGTCGTCCCAAAGTAATTCACCGGCAATTCGGCAAACAAAGCTGCGCTCGGACCATACACCTGTCTTAGATCCACAATACCACCACTGGCC
>JAUIHU010000680.1 GCA_030432175.1 Verrucomicrobiia bacterium
AATCGGCCACAACTCCTTCAGAGTTGGTTCTGGTTTTGATCGGTAACCCAGGGTAGCTCGTGCCTCGCAACCCTGGGCTGTGCTCCGGAATCCCGTTGGGATTCAGCCCGGGCTATATTATGTGTAATACTTGGTTGAGCTTTCCTGTACAGGGCACATCTCTTATCGGCAAGATGTTTGAATATTAACCAGTTGAGCTCTTATTTCACCAATTTTTTGAAAGACGAAATCTTAGATTCTTTCTAAGAGGCAAAAGTTTCAATCCGCGCTCCCGCGTGGGGAGCGACCGAATGTAGTGAACAAAGGTTCCCATTCAGATATCGTTTCAATCCGCGCTCCCGAAAGAGGAGCGACTACAGGTAGATTAAAGCACGGATTTAAAGGGTTTTCCAGAAGTGTTTCCGCGAACCTATTTGAATCAATGTTGTTAGAAGAAGTAAAAAGGTGTCCGGAGCTTATGTTCACTTGAGGTTCGCGATCAATTCAAAAAGTGGCTCATACTGCCAACAACCCATCTTTATCATTGAGCTCTTTCTGGCCGAAATACTCCACTCGATCACTTCAATTTTTTCCCAAGTTACAAAACGGCACAAAGTCATGATCACCGTCCATTATTGTAATCAACTGGTTTTTAAGTTCCAAATACAGAGTAGGATCCGACTTGCACTCAAAACCTGAATTCTGGACTCACTGGCCATAATCCAAGCAGGCGCTCGCAATCTGCCTCAACCTTTTTTTCCTGACTTGGTTGCTGATATCTTCAGCAATTCAAAGGCGAACTCTGGTTTCCGTTCCCTATTGTCTCTGGCTGCTCGCTGCAATATTCTCCTGGAATTGGCCAACTTTGCAGCAATCACATTTCTGACAATTTCAACTGACGGCGCTTCCAAGTCCGCTAATTGGACCATCATCCCCACGCGGGTGGGGAGAACCAGCCCGGGAAAAGCTAAACCTTGCTGCTGTGCGGACCATCCCCACGCGGGTGGGGAGAACTCCTGACGACGTTCCAAGATTCGCGGTTGTCGCGGACCATCCCCACGCGGGTGGGGAGAACGTTGGGTAACTCATTAATTGATCCCTGACCGCCGGACCATCCCCACGCGGGTGGGGAGAACCCGCCAAACATTGTGTTCCATCCATTCCACCGCGGACCATCCCCACGCGGGTGGGGAGAACAGTGGCCTACCAATGACTTACAGAAATAAAATCAGAAAAATCAGGAAATTAGAAGGGGCAGTTTTCTTCCGGAATCACATTTTCAGCAACCAGCCAAAGACCACTTAATTCAACTCCCTGTCGATCCGGGGCTCCCCAGTGTTCTATTTTAAACCGCTGGCAGTTGGGCTCTGCTGAAATGATAAGAAGACTCATTGCCGAAGCATTGCGCTGAATGTAATCCAATACCTTCTCGCGTGTCCTGCGGTTCACAGTCCCTACGAAAACATTTGGTTTTGGTTCAATAAACCAACGCTTCAACATCCCTCGAATCGCTGGAGGCGTATCATTGGCAATTAATACTGTCATTGAATGGCGCTGGGAGGAATTCTTTTTGCCTGCTGTGGATCAGATTCTGTGGTTTCAAACAATTTTGCTAAATCCTTCGGCATTCGTTGCAAAATGCGTTCTTCCTCAATTTTTTGTTTGAGAATTTTCCGAGTCAATGTCCCGTCATCCTTTGGATCTCGGCTTATTGCTAAAAACGCAGCTGGAATACTGGTCAGGTGCTTGTAAAGATCTGCGACATCATACACGAAAGGAAGTGTTCCCGCATCGTGCACAAATCCCAAAGATGGCAGGTATCCCAAAGTTGTAATCACTGCGGAACATAGAGCATATAGACTGGCATTTGAAGCGGACAGAGCTCGGTTGATCCCATCTGACAGATTCCAATTGCGGCGGTCATAATTCCTGCCTTTCCAAGTGACCCCGTAGCGCGCTCCCATCTCGCCGTAGAGCGCTCGAACGCGGATACCTTCCATGCCACGAAGTTCCTTGACGCTTTTGTTTTCAACATAAATATCAGGGAACCTCATGCTGAACATCATGCGAGCAATTCGCGCGCGCTGTTTACGATCTGCCCAGGCAGTTGCATGGACTCTGGGCATGTCATTCGTATGATTTGGAGTGAGGCCAAATGCGTAAAAACGCATACTCTCCTCTCCTGTCCAGCAAATGGGAGTGTTGCTTTCAGCGCAGGCTTTGACTGCGGCATGAGTGATGGTGACACCTGGACCAATCAGCAGAGCAGAAACCGTTGCGACAGGGATTCTGCACAACAGTCCATTGGCTCCAATCCATTTCACACTGGAGTCATCCACTTCCAATCTACCGTGCTCCAGATAAATCGGAGTCCAGCGATCTTTAGCGGAAGCCAGCGTTTCCAGTGGGGGGCGTTCGAATAGAGCCATGGCTCAAATCAGAATTATGAATTTGTCGAAGAATCTATGATTCGATTGAGACGTTCAACCCAACGAGAACCATGCCTTTCTCCAATCGGAGAACCAAAGCCGATGGGATCGTCATCCAACCGTACGGCCCCTGGTGTGTCTGGGCTCACCTCGACCATCCTATCGAACGACTCCATGGATAATTCAGAACCATAGCCGGTTTTACGGAGCAAAACCTGCCAGGCCTGATCCTCATTCCCTGGTTCCCCAGCGATTACAGGAGCTGCAGGGATGCAGCACTTTCTACCCAGCCAGATGCCCCAGACAGGATCCAGTAAGGCTCCGTGAATTTTGGCGATAATTTCTTTATCTCCACAGAGCAGGACACCGAAACGCGCTTCTGTTAAGTATTGTCTATAAGTTAGAGCAGTAGCGTCGCTTCCAACCTTACCAC